>JBBPZJ010000385.1:0-12424 GCA_038199395.1 Chitinophagales bacterium | reverse complement strand
CGCTTTTTGGATCAGGATTAAACAGGCCTATAGAAGGTTTGACGGAGGACCTGGTGCGATATATCAATCTGGCTGCTGCAACGGTTATTTCTATTGACGTTCCCAGTGGTATGTTTACGGATAAACCGACCATCAATACAAGCGTGATAAAAGCCGATTACACGCTTACTTTTCAGCAGCTAAAGTTTTGTTTTCTGTTTCCGGAGCACGAGGAATTTTTTGGTGAGGTACATGTTTTAGATATTGATTTACACCCAGGCTTCACTCCTATTGGAAATACTATTTATGAATTGTCAGACAGAGAATCGATCAGCAAAATATATAAACCACGCAAGCAATTTTCTCATAAAGGTACATATGGTCATGCCCTTTTGATTGCAGGTGAAAAAGGAAAAATGGGTGCCGCAATTTTATCTACCAAAGGGTGTCTTCATTCCGGGGCAGGTCTTGTAACATCATTGGTTCCCGAACACCAATTCTTTATTATTCAAACTGCTGTGCCTGAAGCAATGGTGATTGCACAGGAATTAACAGAAGCTGTCACATGGTCAAAATATGCAACAGTAGGTATAGGACCGGGAATTGGAACAGGTGTAGACGGAGCCGGAATATTGCAAGAGGTACTGACACATTTTAGTAAACCAATTGTGGTAGATGCGGATGGATTAAATATTTTGGCTGCCAATCAGGAGTTATTGCTGGAGTTACCTCCCGGCAGTATTCTTAGTCCTCATCCAAAAGAGTTTGAGCGCCTGTTTGGAAAGACTGAAAGTCATCTCGAAAGAATTCATACGGCGCGATACCAGTCTCAAAGACTTTTTGTATACATAATAGTAAAAGGTCATTATAGTTTCGTGGCCTGCCCCGATGGAGAAGTTTACTTTAATAGCACGGGTAATGCGGGGATGGCAACAGGCGGTAGTGGGGATGTACTTACAGGTATTTTGACTGGATTAATGGCACAAGGCTATTCAGCCAAGGAAACTTCTATCCTCGGAATGTACCTGCACGGTTTATCTGCAGACATAGCTGTTGAGTCAATTTCTCAGGAAGCGTTAACAGCAGGAGATATTGTAGCATTTATAGGAAAAGCATTCCTTTCTATTGCAGCTAATTAAGGATATCTGATTGTTTTTAGAAAGTTATAAAGGGAAAAAGAGACAACTATTTAATAAAGTGTTAATAGGCAGTTTTACACTATTTTTGACAACTTTTTAAAAACAAAGATTGAAGCAGATATGGACAAATTGATTTACGCTGTTCCCGCCATGGGCATTATTGGACTCCTCTATACATTATGGAAGTTTCAGTGGGTGTCTAAACAGGATCCGGGTAATGACCGGATGAAAGAAATTGCTCATTACATTCAGGAGGGTGCCATGGCTTTTCTTAAAGCAGAGTACAAAATCATGGCCTACTTTGGAGTTGTTGTAGCCATTCTTCTTGGCTTTATGGGTAGCAGAAGTGCAGAATCTCATTGGACAATTTCCATTGCTTTTCTTATTGGTGCTTTTCTTAGTGCCATGGCCGGTTATATAGGTATGCGTGTAGCTACCAAAGCCAATACCCGAACAGCTCATGCTGCCCGTACGTCGCTTTCAAAGGCATTAAATGTTTCTTTTACAGGGGGGGCAGTAATGGGAATGGGTGTTGCAGGTCTCGCTGTTTTAGGTCTGGGCGGATTGTTTATTATTCTTATAAAATATTTTGCTCCCGGCGCTTTATCTACTTCAGCCGATGTAACGAGAGCTATCGAAGTTTTAACCGGTTTTTCGTTAGGGGCTGAAAGTATTGCCTTGTTTGCCCGTGTAGGTGGAGGTATTTATACTAAAGCTGCCGACGTTGGTGCTGACCTTGTAGGTAAAGTAGAGGCAGGTATTCCTGAAGATGACCCGAGAAATCCTGCTACTATTGCAGATAATGTAGGGGACAATGTGGGGGACGTGGCCGGTATGGGCGCTGACCTTTTTGGATCTTATGTAGCTACGGTTTTAGCGACCATTGTGTTAGGTCATGAAGTTACTACAAGTACGGGAGCTGCATTAGAGGATGGTTTTTCGGGCTTCTCTCCTATTTTATTACCTATGTTGATCGCTGGTGTTGGAATTTTATTTTCGATAGTTGCCACGGCTTTCGTGCGTATTAGCGATAATGCGGGATTAAGTACTTCAGTTGTTCAAAGAGCCCTGAACATGGGTAACTGGGGTTCAATTGTGTTAACTGCAATAGCTTCTTATTTTCTTGTATCGGGCATCTTGCCAGATGGTGATTTGTATTTGAGCAGAGATATAAGACCAACAACAGGAGAAGAGCTTCATAGTATCGCTCATTTTACCAAATACGGAGTAATGGGGGCAATTGCAGTGGGATTATTAGTAGGTACTTTAATGAGTATTATTACAGAATATTATACAGCAATGGGAAAACGGCCCGTTATGAGTATCATTCGTCAATCTGCTACAGGACATGCGACAAACGTAATTGGAGGTCTGGCTGTAGGTATGGAAAGCACGTTCCTTCCTATTCTTGTGCTGGCTTCTGGTATATATGGTAGCTATCATTTTGCAGGATTATATGGTGTAGCAATAGCTGCTGCAGGTATGATGGCAACAACTGCGATGCAACTAGCTATTGATGCTTTCGGACCAATTGCAGACAATGCCGGGGGTATTGCAGAAATGAGTGAATTACCTAAGGAAGTTCGTGAGAAAACAGATATTCTTGATGCCGTGGGTAACACAACTGCTGCCTCAGGAAAAGGTTTTGCGATTGCTTCTGCCGCGTTAACCGCCCTGGCTTTATTCGCTGCATTTGTTGGTATTGCAGGTATTAGAGGTATTGACATTTACAAAGCCGATGTATTAGCTTGTTTATTTGTCGGCGGTATGATCCCTTTCATTTTTTCATCTCTGGCAATACGGGCTGTAGGTGAAGCTGCTATGGCAATGGTAGAAGAAGTTCGTCGTCAATTCAAAACTATTCCGGGTATAATGGAAGGAACCGGAAAACCTGAATATGATAAGTGTGTAGCCATTTCAACTGAGGCTTCTATTAAGAAAATGATGCTTCCAGGAGCTATCGCAATTATTTCTCCGTTGATTATCGGGTTTATCTTTGGCCCCGAAGCATTAGGAGGTTTTCTTGCAGGGGCAACAGTGTGCGGTGTATTAATGGGCATGTTTCAAAATAACGCTGGCGGAGCCTGGGATAATGCGAAGAAAAGTTTTGAAAAAGGAGTTGAAATTAACGGAACGATGTATTACAAAAAATCTGATCCTCATAAGGCATCGGTAACCGGAGATACAGTTGGTGATCCTTTTAAAGACACTTCAGGTCCCTCCATGAATATTCTCATCAAGTTGATGTCTATTGTGTCACTTGTTGTTGCTCCTACGTTAGCCAGCATCCATGGAACCAGAAGGCATGCAGATGTAAATACTCAAAAAATACAACCAAAGACGACCGAGATGAAAGTAAGCAAGGTCTCTGGAACAAATGAAACGCCGCTTTCGGTTAACTATAGAAATTAATTGACTTAATTCTATCTCTGCTAAAAAGATAGAATTGTGATGATAAAACTAATAAAAAGGTCTGTTGAAATGCAACAGACCTTTTTATTAACATGACTTTCAAATTTCGTCAATCCCAATTTTGATCTTTCCAGATCCCTTAGGAAGATTAGAGCCTGCCAACTCATAAGCCGGATTTTGTTCAAGGCTATCATTTATCTGCGATGGTCATTACTTTCCACCTGTTTCTGCCTACCCTGGATGGCTCTCACTGATAGCGAGATCGAACGAGCAGTTCTCAAGCCAATCCTATACATGGCATTTCAGCATCCAAGGTTTACCCACTCTCATAATTACTTACCAGAGCTGTGAGCTCTTACCTCACATTTTCACCTTTTTCCCGCAAGTGACGAGATAGTTATTTTCTGTGGCACTTTCTCTTATCTTGTTTACAAGATAGCCGGCTATTCACCGGTAGATTGCTCTGCGCTGTCCGGACTTTCCTCCCCTTTTTCAAGAGGCGATAGCACGGCTGACTAACCCCAATCCTCCTAAGGAACTAGAAATAGAAAAAAGACATCTTTAAAAGTTTGAAAGAGTTCGGGCGTTTTTACTTTTCTTAATACAAAAATAGGTCTCCATTCAAGATCCACATTTCGTCCATTGGCGGTTCTGTTACAGCGTTTTTTTGACAGCAAAAACTTAGCTATATTGAAAAAATATTTCCGTGGCTCCGTATCCAAACCTTTGGTCGTATTGATTTACAAAAAATCTAACTTCTTTTTTTGTTTTTAAAACGGTATGAATTTCTTCCTTCAATTTTCCTTTACCTACACCGTGAATAACAATCAAATCAGGTTGACGATGAGCAACTGCCAGATCGTACCACTTTTCAAATTCTCTAAGTTGAAGCGTGATGATCTCAAAATTGCTTAATCCCTTCCAATTGTCTGTTATTTTTTCGACATGCAAATCAACTACACTTCTTGCCGATTCCAAGTGCTGTATCGCCTTGCCGGCATCATACACTTTAAAGCCTGCAGAAGTTAATTTAGAAAAGTCAAGGCCTTCGTCTACATAAGCTTTATCAGGATACTTTTCAAGCAGCCGGTGATTGATAGATGGCAGATTTTTCTCTTTTAACTCTTCAATCTTTTGAAACATCTGCTTAGGCTTGATTTTGAAATGCGCCTCGCAAAACTCAGCTTTGTATTTCGATGGTTGCAACAGTTTAAATTCGAAATCAAAAGATGGATTATCATTCAGGTTTTCAAAAGGTATGTCATGCAAGTAAAAATCTTTAAAAGCAACTATATCACTTGTTATTTCAAAATCAGTTTTACCGGAAAAGTTTAACTTGTAAGTGAATTCGCAGCCAACATCGGTTCTATTGACAAGATAAACTTTAAACCTGTCAACAATATCGTCTCCAAAAAGATCAGTTTCAAATTTTGGAAAGAGCATTAACCAAATTCCGTCTGCCACCTTCACTTCATCGCGACGCTTTTCTTTTTGTACCTGGTCTACATACACCTTTGGCTTCTTTTGTTCCGGAAACAGTTTTTTCTCGGTGAATCGCTTGAAATAAGGAAAATCAATCTGATCCATATACGCCGGAAACTTCACACCTTTTACCTCTATCATGACCATTTTGTCGTTCACGATTTCTATTACTTTGCCCGCATCATTGCTGTGAACTACTATTATATCGTCTCCTACCTGGTACTTCATTTACATTCATTAAACAGCAAAGTTACATATAAGAAAGCCGAATAGAGTTAGCGACAACCCTGAGTTTAAAATTTTAAGAAATCTTCCCCAATCAACTATAAATAAACGTTTTTGACAACCACTTGGAGCATAAAAAATAGTAGAGTTAGAAAGTTTTTGACTTAGTAAACCTTACAACTGCCCTACCTCAGTATTAATGTTTTGCCGTGCGGATTCTTCCATTGACTCAATAAAATCCTTTGTGTTAAAGATATTAGAAGATTCCAGTACTTTTTTAAGTGCCAGTTTTCTTCCCTCTTTATAGATGTCGTCAGGATACTTCATATACTCTTGCCTGATTTTTTCACTATAGAGCCGGTAAGTTTCTACAGGGGAAGCTAAAATTGCTATATCAAAGTCGAGAAACAAACTAAGATCACTTTTTAAAGGATATTCTTGCGGTAGTTTATGATCTTTTGTAGCAATTATAAAAGTCTTAATGTTTTCAACTAATGTAGTATTGAGGTTTAACTGCTTTAAGTGAGTTTCTGCAACTTGGGCGCTTTGCTCTTCGTTATCAGGACGATAAGTATCATACACAATATCATGGTATAAAATAGCAAAACCCATAACTGCGGGATTTGATATTCTGTCAATATGCTGATCGCATAAGTCAAACAAAAAAGCTATGTGACTCAAATTATGGTAATGCCTGTGTTGCTCGGCATAACGGTACACAATATCACTCCATAATTGGTCCTTAATTTCTTGTTTTTTTGAAAAGGCAGTTAATTTGTTCCATTTCTCTTTAAGGTAATCTAAAATATTATCCATCTTATACTGTATTTAAAGCAAGCTTGCTTTTACGAAATCCATAACTAAAATAAACAACCAGACCAATAGCGAGCCATATTAAAAAACGAAGCCAATTGGTATGGCTTTCCTGTGCCATTAAATAAAAACAGCTAATTAAGCCAAGCACAGGAATCAATGAAAACGAATTTTTGAACGAGAATATGCTGACGACGGCAGCGACGATCCAAAACAATAACATTGGAAAGCCTTCTTTTGAAAAAATATTTACAAAGTGCGCAGGACTATAACTGGCAACTAATATGACAGAAATAATAAACAAAGCAGGAATTATAAACTTCCCGTTTACGAAGGGCACTTTAAACTTTGAGGTGGCAGCGTTGTTTTGTTTTTGAAGCACCAGCACTCCTCCACAAACCAAGACAAAAGCAAATAAAGTACCTATACTCGTAAGCGCAAGTACAACATCCAGGTTTAAAAAAAGTGCTGGAATAGCTACCAGGCAACCTGTGAGTATAGTTGAAAATGATGGTGTTTTATAAACAGGATGAAGCCTTGCAAAAATGGAAGGCAGTAAACCGTCGCGACTCATACTCATCCATATTCTGGGTTGCCCCAGTTGAAAAATAAGTAACACACTTGCGGTCGCAATAATAGCACTTACAGCTACTATTCCGGAAATCCATTTTAGTCCCCTTGCTTCAAAAATTAATGCCAGCGGATCACCTACATTCAGTTTTGTATAATGCACCATTCCTGTAAGTACCAAAGCAAGAAGCACATATAAAACCGTACAGATGATTAACGAGTAAATCATACCTCGCGGCAAATCTTTTTGGGGATCTTTGCATTCTTCGGCGGTGGTAGAAATAGCGTCGAAGCCGATGTAAGCAAAGAAAACTGCGGATACGCCTTTCAATATTCCTGTAACCCCATTAGGTGTAAAAGGAGACCAGTTTTGTGGTTGAACATAATAAGCACCTAAAACTATTACAAGAAAAATAACCGACAATTTTATTATCACCATTATGTTACTTGCTGATTTAGTCTCCTGAATGCCAATGAAAACGATGTAGGTGATCAGAGTAACAATGAGCAGTGCGGGCAAATCCATAACCATGTGCATACCAAATAACTGCGGCGCGTGCATCCACGCATCGTACTTGTATACAGTAGATTGATCTATTGTACTTAGTGCCTGGCCTTGCGACAGCAATCCTTCAACTGCAGAATAACCTGCGTGTGCAGTACTATAATCCATTGTAAGCCAACGAGGAATGGGAAGACCTGCTTTATCTAATAACCCCGTAAAGTAATCACTCCATGAGATAGCTACAGCTATATTGCCAATCGCATATTCCATCAGAAGATCCCAACCAATAATCCATGCAAATATTTCACCAAAGGCAACATAAGAGTAAGTATAAGCACTGCCTGAAACAGGAACGGTTGAAGCAAATTCGGCATAGCACAACGCAGCGAACCCGCACGCCACAGCAGTAAACATATACAAAAAGACAACACCCGGACCTCCGTCGAAACAAGCTTTACCAATGCTGCTAAAAACGCCGGCACCTATAACCGCCGCAATTCCCATCAGGGTAAGATCCTTTACTCCTAGTACTTTATTCAAAGTTCCATGACCATCATGCAATCCAGCTTCAGCATCGGCTAAAATCTTATCTATTGATTTTTTTCGTAGCAGTTGGTTAGCCATGAAATAACGTTGATTAGGGTGACGGATTATTAGGGTTATCTTTCTTTAAATATTACTGCTAAATTCCTAAAAATCCCTCTGTATAAGGAAAGATGAAAGTTCTTTTAAAGGTTTTTTGCGTACTGATACCACCGCAATATCTTCTAAGTGCTGAAGCGCAACTGTAATGTATTTTTCTTTTAACTGTCTTGCCCATTCATCAACGCCACAACTTTTATAAATAGACAGCACTTTTTCCACTTTATCATCAGGGCTTTCCGCCATCAAACTATGCAACTCCTGCTTTTGTGACTCAGATGCAACCTCGAGTGCATGAATCATTAAGAAAGTTTTTTTGTTCGACGCAATGTCTCCGCCCACTTGCTTACCAAATTTCTCAGGATCTCCGAAGGCATCCAGAAAATCATCCTGAACCTGGAAAGCTATACCAAGATTTAAACCAAACTCATATAAATGGCGTGCATTACTATCTCCGGCACCACCCAAAATAGCTCCCATTTGCAAGCTTGCTCCCATTAAAACAGAGGTTTTCAAACCAATCATCTCAATATATTCATCCAGGTCGACCAAACTCTTTTTTTCAAAATCCATGTCAAGCTGCTGTCCTTCGCATACCTGTGCAGCGGTTTTATTAAAAAGTGAGAGTATTCTGTGAATGCAATTTGTTCTTGTCTTATTAACATATTCGTATGCCCGTATCATCATTACATCTCCACTTAGCAATGCCGTAGACTCATCATATTTGGTATGAACAGTAAGCATTCCCCTTCGTAATGGGGCTTTATCCATTATATCATCATGGATCAAGGTAAAGTTGTGAAAAAGTTCAACGGCGGTTGCAACGTCGTAAGCATCGGGAATAATTTCGCCAAACAGTTCGTTGCCCATCAAACACATTGCCGGCCTTATTCTCTTGCCCCCCAACGCTAAAAAATAATCACAAGGATCATACAAAGTAGAAGGAGTCTCGGGGAAATGACGAACATCGAAATAACTGCTAAACTTTGTAACCAGCTCCCCAAACGAATGCATCATAAGCTTTTCTGTGAAAGCAAATATAGTTGCAAAAAAATAATGCGGTTTACAGGCGTGAAATAAAGATCATTTTCAGGCAAAGGGTGTTTAATTCTTGTTTTTACAGAACCTATTTCTACTCTCCCTTTTTCTTCTTCTTTTGCCCCGCTTTGCCACGACTTTTTGTAGCCGGTTTTGGCTTTGGTCTTTGAAAAGTCTCTTCATTTGACTGTTCATCAAATTCAGGTTTTAACATCCATTCAAAATCAAGCTGTCTTTTGGACAGGTTTGCAGAAACAACTTTTATATATACCTTATCTCCCATTCTAAATTTTCTTCCGCTCCGGCGTCCGACCAGGCTGTACTCAGACTCAATTAAACGGAAATCATCGTAGTCTGAGAGAGAGGTGATTGAAACAAGCCCTTCACATTTACGTTCTACTGTCTCCACCCAAAAACCAAAACCTGAGACCCCACTAATAACTCCTAAAAACTCCTCTCCTATATGGTCTTTCAAAAATTCGACTTGTTTATATTTATTCCCCGCTCTTTCACAATCCATGGCACTGCGTTCCATCCCGCTGCAATGCTTGCATTTCTCTTCCATTTTTTTATCAAAAACAGGTGCTCCTTCAAGGCAACTTTCTAAAACCCGATGCACCATCACATCAGGATACCTGCGAATGGGTGAGGTGAAGTGACAATAATACTCGAATGCTAAACCATAGTGGCCAATGTTATCTGCAGAATAGACTGCTTTGGCCATTGTTCTTATTCCTAACGATTCAAGCACGTGTTGCTCCGGCTTTCCTTTTACATCTTCCAGCATTTGATTAAAACTGGAAGCAATTTTTTCTGGTGAGGAAGTATCGAACTTATGACCATATTTTGCAGCGAAAGCAATAAAAGGCGTCAACTTTTGCTCATCGGGCACATCATGTATTCGATACGGAAAAGGCACTTCTTTTTTATTGACTTTCACCTTCGATATATATTCAGCCACTGTTTTATTTGCCAGCAACATAAACTCTTCAATCAGTTGATGGGCCTCTTTGCTTTCTTTTACTACAATGCCGATTGGTTTTCCTTTTTCATCCAGTTTAAACCGAACTTCTGTAGACGAAAAATTAATTGCCCCCTGGCTAAATCTTTCTGCTCTAAAATGTTGAGCAAGGTCATTTAATAACAATATTTCTTCGCTGTAATTGGCTTCTTTTTTCTCAATTATTTCCTGCACATCCTCATAAGAGTATCTATGGTCACTATGAATAACAGTTCTGCCCAGCCAAAAATCCTTTACACTTCCTTTTAAATTTATTTGAAAAACAGCAGAAAATGTAAGCTTATCCTCATTAGGTCTTAGCGAGCATAATTCATTAGAAATCCTTTCGGGCAACATTGGATTTACCCGGTCAGGAAGATAAACTGATGTTGCTCGTAGATAAGCATCGTCATCCAAAACAGATCCCGGAATAACATAATGGCTTACATCTGCAATGTGAACGCCGATTTCATATAGATCAGCTTTCAGTTTTTTTATTGAAATAGCGTCATCAAAATCACGGGCGTCAACAGGATCAATAGTAAACGTAAGTACATCTCTCATATCCTTACGCTTTTTTATTTCTGAGGCAGATATTACGTCTGGAAGTCTCATCGCCTCTTCCATCACATCATCGTCAAAAACCAAAGGGAAGCCATTTTCAACCAAAATACCTTTCATTGCGATGTCACTTTCCTGCTCGGCCAGCAGAACTTGAACAACTTCTCCTTCCGGTTTTTTGTTCGCTGTATCCCATTTTGTAATTTTTGCCAACACCCTATCCTTATCCTTTGCTTCATGTAACTTATCTAAGGGAATATATATATCCGGCATCGGCTTATCGGTGTCCGGAATAAAAAAAGCAAAATTTGAACTAACTTGAATATGACCGATAAACTCCCCTTGTTTGCGGCTTACAATCTCTGTTACCCTGCCTTCTCTTTTACCGTTGTTTAAATTTTCTCTGGTAACTTTTACTCTTACTGTATCTCCGTTTAAGGCAGTATTAAAATCGTTGGGACGAACAAAAATGTCACCGCCACTTTCATCTGTAACCACATAACCTACGCCGCTCCGTGTTATCTCAAGCACTCCTTTACTTACCTCGGTTTCATGTTTTTTTGTCCGGTCAGATTTCTGCTTTTTACTCATACTGTTTTTCTCGCTTGAAATGTTTCAATAAAATTATTTACAAGTTCATCAAATTGCATGCCCCCACCGAAAAGAAACCGGTGCCGGACCGGCAATACATATAAAGGCATTGGGATAACCGCTTCATTAAATTCGATCAGTCTTGCGGCATCTTTTTCTGTTGTAAGAATGAATTTTCCTGGAGCAGCTATGTCATCCAGCTTTACTGACACTTTGTTAAGATCATTAGTTGTAAAATTATGATGATCATTAAAAGACATCTCGTGATATCGTTTTACCTTATCTGATAAATATCTTTTTAAAGGATCGGGGTTAGCGATACCGGTTAAAAGAAGTACTTCGTCTTCTAAAGTAAGCAGTCTTTTTTCCTTTGTAAACATTTGATAAGGTTCTCCATATTCAATAGTGGTAAAAAATGCTTTTTGATTCGGTAAAAGATGAAGTTCTGTTTTTATTTTCATCATTTGCTCCTGTGAAAGATCATTAGGAGATTTCGTTACAACTACTGCATCGGCTCTTTTGTACGAAGACCTCTGGTCTCGAAGATTGCCTGTAGGCAAATAAAAATCTCTGGTAAACAGATTGTTGTAATTGGTTAGTAGAATATCAAGACCGGGTTTTATCTTTCTGTGTTGAAACGAATCGTCTAATATGACAACTTCTGATTCCGGCCTGTCATGTAGTAATTTACCGATTGCAGCAATTCGATCTTCTCCTACTGCCACTGCTACTTCGGGAAATTTTAGATGAAATTGCATCGGCTCATCCCCTATTTCTGATGCTGTGGTACGCTCATGCGCTAATAAGTACCCCTTCGAGGCACGCTTATATCCCCGGCTGAGGGTTGCGATACGATATGTGGGCTGCAAAAGATTGATGAGGTATTCTACCATCGGCGACTTACCGGTGCCTCCAACCGATAGATTGCCAACGCCAATCACCGGCAAAGGGAAGGCAGCAGAGTGGATAATGCTTTTATCGAATAAATAGTTCCTTACTATTACTATCAATCCATACAATAACGAGAAGGGAAGAAGTAGAATTCTTACTGATTTAAGCAGATAGAAACTAAAATTCATAAATTTTATGAGGAGTGATACAGTAGTTTAAAGGTACATCGAATTGATTTCTATCTTCTATTTCGTCCACTGCATCAAAGTAAGAGAACCCGATACTAAGTACATCTGCCCTACAAGTTTTTAAAAATCTGTCGTAGTAGCCTTTTCCATACCCAACCCTGTATCCCCTTTTGTCAAAGGCTAGTAATGGCACAAAGACGATATCAATTTTCTCGTTTGCTATTTTTTCTCCTTCTTCCGGCTCAGGAATTCCGTATTTGTTTTCAATAAAATCGGTTTCTTCATGTACCAGGATTGCCTTCATTTCGAAGGTTTTAAAATCAACAACAGGAAAAGTGACTTTTAAGGCTGAAATAGCATGTTCAAGATACCTGGTGTACAGAAGCGT
>JBBPZJ010000384.1:0-6238 GCA_038199395.1 Chitinophagales bacterium | reverse complement strand
TTCAGTTTCACCCGTAAACTTTTCACATAATCTGCCGTACTTGTTTTATAACCTTCCTTCAACTGTACAGCGATAGTAGCATCCTGTGTTCCTGAATTGGGTGTGTAAGCGGCAGGCCAATCGTTTAATACACCGATATTAGAGATGATGATATTTAAGTCATTGCCCATTTCCTGTTGAATAAACTTTTCTATTGCAGTAATATTTTTTTCTGTCTGCCCGATGGCTGTTCCGCTTTCCATTCGTACGTCAATAGAAATTTGTCCTACATCCATTTTAGGGAAAAGCTCTGTTCCCAACCTGCTAAACCCAAACATTGAAATAATAAACAACAACGCTGCTCCTACTAACAACCGCCAACGGTATTGTAAAGCTTTATCAATACTTTTTACATATCTGTTGGTAACATTTTTTACCCCTTTATCAAACTTCCCAATAAACCCTTTTGGCTGTTGTTCTGCGGAATGATTTTTAAATAATGCTGCCGCCATTATCGGCACCAATGTCATAGATATAAACCTGGAACCTATCATAGCTAAGGACACCACTATGGCTAAAGGCGTAAATAAATATTTAGATATACCTGTTAAGAAAATAACAGGAAAGAAAACAATAATGATGGTGAGTGTGGTAACCATTACCGGCATGGCAACTTCTTTTGCTCCGTCAAACGCTGCCTGTGCTGGTGATTTACCCAGCATTAAATGCTTGTCAATATTTTCCAATACTACTATGCTGTCATCTACCAGCAAACCGATTGCTAATGCAATTCCGCCTAAAGTCATGCTGTTGATGGTATCACCGGTAAAGTATAAACCAATGAAAGCAAACATCACCGACAACGGAATACTTAAGGCTACAATAAACGTAGAACGGAAATTTCCCAGGAACAGGAATAAAGCCAGTGAAACCAACACCAGTCCGATAATCCCTTCTTTCAGCAATCCATTAATAGAATGCCGTACATACGTTGACTGGTCAAGCACCACATTGAGGTTTACAGATTTTGGTAAACGTTCTTTCAGCTCTGCCAGCTTGCCTTTTATTCCCTCCACAGCGGCAATGGTATTGGCTCCCGTTCTTTTATAAATCGGAATATATACCTGCCGCTTACCATTAATGTGCACTATATTAGTTTGAATGGCGCTGGCATCTTTGGCATAACCAATATCTTTCAGAAAAATGGGTGAACCATCATTGCTCATTTTAATTACTATGTTGTTAAAGTCATCCACTTTAGGCAACATACCATTGGCGTTTACACTATAGTTAAGGTTGCCAATATTCACATCACCGGTAGGTATCATCACGTTATTTTTTTGCACAGCATCAATCACATCGGTTTGCGAAAGATTATATGCCTGTAGCTTATCAGGATACACATACATATAAATTCTTCGCAGTTTACCACCATAAACTGCCGGTGCAATTACTCCCGGCACAGACCCTAACAGATTGCGCAACTGGAAGTAAGCTATATCATATAACTCTTTTTCAGAAAGGCTATCGCTGCTAACTGCCAACAGGGATAATGGAATGGATGCAGAGGGGTCGAAAGGCATTACCATGGGTGGAATGGTACCGGGAGGCAGGTAATACAAATCCGACATGGCTAAGGAGGTTACCTGAGATAAAGCGGTGTTGGGGTCTATATCTTCAGTAAAAAAATCTTTTACTATACTAACACCGATCATGCTCTTGCTTTCCTGACGGGCAATGCCGTTAGCCTGCCCTGTCCACCGTTCAATACGGCTGGTAATATCTTTTTCCATCACTTCGGCAGGCATGCCGGGATAGAGCGTTAACACCTGCACCGCAGAAGTTTTGTAATTGGGTAAGATGTCAACCGGTAAACGCTGTATAGCAACGACGCTGATAACCGCTATGAGCAAAGCCAAAACAATAATCAGATACTTATTTTTAAATGCGAGTTCTAACATTATAGCCTTTGGTTTAATTTTTTACAATGCAGATAGGCATAGCACGTATATACCCCTGTCAATCGAAGTATGCAATAGAAGGTTGTACAAACGGGTTAATGCACAAAATCCCCTACACAGAGGTTATAAGAAGCTACCCGCTGAGCAGAGGAATTAAACCAAAGGTGGACCACGAAGAAATGAAGTAAGTATGGGCGGACCACCACGACAAGAGAATAAGGGAATAGCCTGTCTCTTATGAATAAGAGTGACTAGTGGCAGTTCAGAAGCCTGAATAAGGGTAAAATACTGGTCATTGAAGTTTTTGAAAACGGAGTGCTGCTGATATTGCTTGTCTGATTTAATATCAGTGCAATTATATTTATGTTCATGAAAAGAGGCGTTGGAATAGCTTGAAGGTTCAGCCTTTTCCATGTGTTCGGTGCAATTGCCATGAAAACGTGTACCATCGGTACGATAGCAAAAATGTGTCTTAAAGCTAAATGCCTGAACACAGAAAATGAGTAGAAATAATATGGCTCCTGCTTTTTTCAAGTTTGAACAAAAGTAACAGAAAGATTTATAGGCGGGCAAAATTTAATTGTGTGTGGTGTTCCGGTGCTGTTATTGGCGCATCCATAGCAACCCGGCTGCAATGGAAGTTTAGCAAACAGGGAACCCTGCTTTTCTTTGGTATTTTATTTCTGTTGATAGGCATTATTTTTCTGCTTGCCTTTACCGTCTTTACCCATAAATTTTCCTAAAATATAATATAGAAAGTAAATCCGTGACAATCCAAAATAAGGACTTAAGCAACGTTGAAATTTATAGCTGCACCCAGCATAATTTACAAATTAAACAATACAATTCATATCCGATACTTTAAAAATGGTAAGCAAATATGTTATTCAGTGACTTTCTTTTTTATTTTTTTATATGTTACATAACCACTAAATAGTGTCATTAAACCGATAATACTGTAAATCCAAATAGGAATATTTTTCCCCGCAAGAATTACATAAATATTTGCAGCATTAAAAAATAAAAGAGCAAAAGCTATTGGGAATAAAATTAATTTTCTTTTTTTTAGATTTTTTATTAACCATGCAACACACACAAGGAACGGAGGTGTGGCTAATACGTGTATGGCTAAAAATACAAAAGGATCAACGCTATATTTTTTACCTAACGTAATGTAGTATTCCTTTATAGCATCCCACACAATAATTTTTTTTTTGCAGCATGAAGTTATAAGTAAAGATAACAGCAAGGTATAAATGTTCAATAAAGCTCGTCGTGACAATCGGGTTTGTTTACCACGCTTGTCAGGTTATCCAAACAATGACGACTAATTATCTAAACCAAAAACATTAGTTATGGAAAACAAATTTGTTCGTTCTATTTAAAAACCAACTAAGATGACTTCCTCCTCTATTGGATTTTTCCTGTTGTCCCTACTGATACCTTTTGTGTCCGTCAAGGCACAGTTAAACAATCCACGCTACATTCCTTACAAATGGAAAACAGATACAGCAAAGAAAATCGTTTTACTTTCTGAATTCACAGTGGCTGTGCCAAAAGGTGCTTTTGCCGTTTTGAATCTTCCAAAATTTATAAAATCAAGTGAAGGGCTACAGGTATATTTCAAACACGAACCGGTCATAAGTATTTCCATAAAAGGCCAGGCAAAGGCTTATCCTCTTAGCATACTTACGGTGCATGAAATTGCTAATGATACGCTGAATGGGCATCCGGTACTCGTTACTTATTGCCCGCTTTGCAATGCCAGTGTGGTATATGACCGGCGCATACATCACAACGGAAAAGACCATCTGCTGCATTTTGGTGTTTCCGGCATGTTGCGCAACAGCGATATGGTTATGTTTGATACCCAGACGGAAACCTGGTGGCAGCAATTAATGGGAGCTGCACTCGTGGGCGAATTATCCGGGGCGGAGCTTACCGTTATTCCTTCGCTGCTGATATCTATGGAAGAATTTATAAAGCGCTTTCCCGATGGACAGATCCTTTCACCAAAAACAGGAATGACAGGAGCAGAAAGAAATTATGGGCAGAACCCTTACGCCGGTTACGACAATAAGCATAACGCTCCTTATGATGACTTTTTTGATAAAAATAAAATAGATAAAAGGTTGCCGCCAATGGAAAGAGTGGTGGATGTGGAAAGCGGTGGAAAACGAAAGATTTATCCTTTCTCTGTTATTGCGCAAAAAGGCATCATTAATGATTCTTTCAATGGCAAAAATATAGTCCTCTTTTATAAAGCGGGTACCGTATCTGTGCTGGATAAAAAAGATATCCGTAATTCGAGAGATATAGGATCCGCTACTATGTTTCATGCAGTGCTTAATGGGCAAAAGCTCACCTTCAGAATGCATGAAGATGGTTTCAGGGATCTGCAGACCAATTCTACCTGGGATATTACCGGAAGAAGTATTGCCGGCCCTTTACAGGGAAAGCAATTACGCATAGAGCCGCACAGCAACCATCTGGCTTTTGCGTGGCTTGCCTTTTACCCGCATTCAGAAATTTATCTGAAATAAGCTGTTATTCCTACCCCTGCATTAAAGTATTGACAGCTAAACATCTTATTCCTTTTACATTGAAACAGATATAACGTTAATTGATTTTGCTGCGTTTAACAAGGCTTCTTCTGTACCCTTTGGAGTCCTTCTTTTGTCAGGTTTTCGAAGTACAACGACTGATCATTTGAAACAACCTTTAATTAAAAAACAAACTTGGCCGTTTCCATACTTGCTGGCTTTGTGGCTACAGCAGTAATGACATTGCTTATGCTTATGGAGCCTATGATGGGCATGCCTGAGATGAATCCTGCCGATATGATGTCCGGCATGTTAGGTGTTTCACCCGTTGCTCGCCAAAGGATTATTATACGGTTTTATTGTTTTGCATTTACACGGGTATGATGTTTTTAATGAATAAGATGATACCGTTGCCGTCTAATTCAATGAAAGACGATATGGTATTAATGATGATGGTTCACTTATTGATGACATAGCAGCTAAAAAGAGCGATACCCTTTGGGCAAGTATAAATAGAAATATTATAAGAGCAGTTGCAGGGTTGGCGGTGGTTGCTTTAGTAGCAAAATTAAGTTAACAAAAGAATCTAAACGACTTAAACATAGCGTATGAGAACAGCAGCAATCCGGCAAGAGCTACTCAACAGTTCTGATGAAGATTTGCAAAGGCGACGAAAGGTTGTAGCCTTATCTGCAGCCGGACTGTGTGACTTTGCCTTCATCTCCCTATACCAGTCAGGCGTTATAAAAAGACTGCCTGAATTACCTTTTAAGTCTTTTGACTCAAACAAAGTTAATGCCGCAGTAGATGCTTATAGTATGGGTGCACCCGATGCAACGATAAGCGCCTGGATCTATGCAACCAACATGATACTTGCTACTGCAGGAGGTACAGAATCCTCTGGAAGAAAGCCTGTACATGATGTTTTGTTAGGAGGAACAGTAGCAGCAAATACAGGCGGGGCATTGTATTATTTATATCAAATGGTGTTTAAGCAGAAAAAGATTTGTCCTTATTGTATTGCTGGTGTGGTTGTCAATCTTTCTTCAGCCGTCATTATTGCACCTGTGGTATTGAAGAGCCTGAAAAAGTTAATAAGTAACAACAAAATGATTAGTTGATTAATTGAGAATCGATTAATAACAGACATGCGAGCAACTAAACAACCTCCTATAAAAGACCTTGCGATCATAAGCGATAAAAGAACCTGTGCAATTGCAGACAAAGAAGGTACCATACTTTGGTACTGCCCCTGGAGGTTTGACCAGCCGTCTTTATTCTCCTGGTTAATAGATGAGAATGGCGGCTTTTGGTCAATAGAGGCTGAAAGAAAACAATTTAAACACCGGGAATATAAAGGAGACTCCGCTATCCTTATAACTGATTTTTCTGTTGCTTCAGGCTCTTTTTCCGTAACGGATTTTATGCCAATGCAATCCGGTATTACAGGAATATGCAGGCTGTTTTCACCAGCACCTGTGCCAATAAAATCAACCCTGTTGTTAAAGCCTGATTATGCACGGTCATCTGCATCATTAAAAAAATCAGCAGATGGCAAAACTGTTCTTTGCAGTTCATTTGAGTTTTATATCAAAGCATCCCATTCTCTAATAGTTGTTGATGATACTGTAGAAATGATTATTCCCGAAGGGGAAAGCGGTTGGATGGTACTGCTTGATGATAAAAATAACCTACCATTGGTTTCTATAGAAAGTTTACATAATCTACTTCGTCAAACTGAAGAGAAATGGAATA
>JBBPZJ010000383.1:0-14417 GCA_038199395.1 Chitinophagales bacterium | reverse complement strand
TTAATAAACATTATTTTTTAACGTTACAAGAAAACCTATAATTCTGTTTGCTACCATATCATCTCTATACAAACTGTGCCCCAATCCTTCTGTAATTTCAAACTCAACGTGCAGTAAATCAAGTTCTGTTAAGTGCTTCATATCTTCATAAGGGGTTATCCGGTCTTTTTTGTCATGCAGCCAAAGAGTGGGTATTGATATTGATTGTATTATCCTGGCCACTGAATACCACGAAGGTGGCTGACCTCCTACTTCAACAATTAATTTTTCCATTTCCCTTCTCAGTGTGGCGCTTATTCTCAGGTGTCGGCAAAAATCATTTATAGAGCGGGTTGTTTCTGTAGCCGGTGCTATCAAAACTAATCTTTTCGGAAGGCTTTTTTTCATTTCTTCTATTGCCAGTGTTACAGCTATTCCGGCAAAAGAGTGAGCAATTAGGCCACTGAAAGCACCATAGTTATTTATCACTTCTAAAATCATGTCACGATAAAGAAGGGCATTAATTGTTTTTCCACTGCTGAGACCATGGCCGGGAGCATCAAAGGCATATATTTCAAATCCTTGATGTAACAGGGGATATATATATCGTTCAAACCGGTAGCTAAGACTATCGAAGCCGTGACAAATTAAAACCTTATGTCCATTTGGAACTTTTGGTTTCCAGTTGAAACCGTGGATGTTGTGTTGTTGAAAAGAAAATGATAGCTTTTCTGCTTCTGTAAAAGCTTCGGGAACTTCGTATGTCTTTCTAGACGAATAGGGTGTGCAAAACAAATTGAAAGCTGATTTTGCAGCCGATGCGGTAGAAATTAATTCAAGAGTTTTGAATTTTGCTATGTAATACGATAAGAATATTGTTTGTATTAATTTCATCAATGTAATTAATTCAAAATTAGATGAAAGTTGTTATTGTAGGATCGGGAAACGTAGCCACAGTTTTTGGAAAGAAAATGTCATGTGAGGGACATGAGATCATACAGGTTATAGGAAGAAATCTTGAAAGAGTTAAAGAATTAGCTTCCTATTTTAAAGCAGATTTTACTACCAGTTTGTTTGAAATTAGCCAATCTGCAGACCTTTATATTATTGCTGTATCAGACGCTGCTATTAGTTCGGTTGTCAAAGAAATTAAACTACATGAAAAGCTTTTGGTGCACACAGCGGGAGCGGTTTCCAAAGAAGTGTTATCAACTTGTTCAGACAGTTACGGAGTGCTATATCCATTGCAGACCCTTAATAGTGAAATCATTCCGATACCACCGATTCCGTTATTGGTGGACGCTAATAACAAGAAGACATTGAAAGGGTTAATAGAATTTTCTTCAGGTTGGGCTGATAGTGTTTTAGTGGCGAATGACGAAGCAAGACTAAAGTTTCATGTAGCAGCGGTTTTTGTTAATAATTTCACCAATCATCTTTTTGCAATGGTGCAGGATTTTTGTATTAGTAACGATTTAGATTTTAGCGTACTGCAACCTATAATTGAAGAAACAGTTTTAAAAATGAGGCGCTATCCTTCATCAGAAATACAGACCGGACCAGCTATAAGAAAAGATTTTGCTACGATCGAGAGACACAAAGAAGTTCTGAAAACTTACCCCGAACTTCTTCATATTTATAAGACTTTTACAAATAATATTATAGGTTATCACGAAAAAGATAAATAACAAAAGCGCGGGTAAGAGGTAATAAAAAAGAGGTTGATGTTGGTCAACCTCTTTTTATAAAAATATAAAAATATAAATTATAGTTTATTGTCTGCTAAAGCTTTGTTGAAAGACTGCAGCATTTGTCTTTACAACCAGTTTATACATTCCTTTTGACAAATTAGTGATATCTACAAAGTTGTTTTGTAAAGTAGATCCTATCGATTTATGCATCACCCTGCCTGCAAAATCAAAAACAGATATTTCTATTTTTTGACCAGTAGTGCCTGAAATGCCTGTAATTGTAAATCCTAATTTTCCATTCACTACCGGGTTAGACAGTAATGTTAGCACAGCTTTGGATTGCAAATAGTTGATGCGAATAATAGGTGAATATGTCACTAGGCCTTGCTGATCGACCATTTTCAATCTGTACAATACAAATTCTTTTTTGCCAATTGTCGGGATGTCATCAAAACGATATTTGGCAGATGTATTTCCACCATTAGCGGAAATACTACCTTTTTTATTCCATTCTCCGGTTACATCATTTTGTTGCTCCACTTCGTAATTCTTTACATTAATCTCCTGGGCTGACTCCCAAATTAAAGCTACTGAGCTGCGATCTTTAAAGCCATTAAAATAAGAAAGTTTGACTGGTAAAACCAAGCTACCTAGCTGTGCACGAATTTCTCCACCGGGATAATTTGTAGTATGAATGTTTAAATAAGAAAAACCGTTAATAATTGAGTCGGCAAGAGTTGCAGAAATTACAGTATCAACAGGACCGGTTACTGTACCAGACGTAGTACCGGGAATAAAATATAAAGGAATTACCACAGGGCCGTTCGTGCCCGCAGCACCACGATGAATGTGCGAGTTTGTTATACCGCTGGCTAAATTTGAATAACTAGCGGTTACATAAATTTTACGTGTTACTTTATCAAGCAATACCGTAGTACTTCCTGTTCCCGATGAAACTACTGCAGGAGAAGCAACGGATTGAGAGGCATTAATCACACCTGTTAAATATTCTGTTTGTCCACTTGTTGTTGCTATTAACTGTGCTCTTATTTCTCCCTCTGAATAAGTGCCCTGAGAATGAACATTTACATAAAGATTACCCGTAAGAAGATCTGCTTCGTCCGTTTCTGTAATTGTTACTGAGGCAGTTAATGTTCCCATAGTTCCCCCTGTGTTAGCTATAGGGTATAAAACCGGGGCGGTACCTGTTGTTGTTGCCGGTCCGTGAATATGAGAGCCGCTAATAGTATTAGACAAGCCTTGATAATCTCCTGTTAACTCTAAAAGGTTGCTTTCGGTATTATACTTAACAATTACAGTTCCTCTGGCCCGAGACGAATTTGCTGGTACTTCTTTAGCACCGGTAAGTGCCCCTGCTGCAAACATTCTTTGCCCAAAGGGAGTCAACTGACCACGAATTTCCCCTGTTGGATAAATTGAGTTATTAATATCAATATAAATATTTCCGTTTAAAAGACGAGGTAAATCAGCACTTGAGACGACCTTAGTTGTATTAAGCGTACCTGAGGTAGAAGAAAAAAAGATTGCATTATAAATAACTGGTCCGTTTGTGCCTGGAGCTCCTTCACGTACATAAATTTCATATGCGGCACTAGTTAATCCGGAAAAGCTTCCTGTTAAATAGAGTCTTAAGGCTAATTTATCTATTAATACAGTAGCTACACCTGTTGCTGTTGAACCGTTAGGAGGGTTAACTTGAGCTCCCTGTAACCTTGCAGTTAAAAATTCTGCTTGTCCTTCAGCAATTACAAATAACTGTGCTCTTACTTCGCCTGCCGGCTTCCCTGTAGTATGCACATCCACATAAAATCTACCTGCAAGAAAATCTGCTTCCTGTGTTGCAGTTAGAATTTGCGAACCCGATACTGTTCCATTGGTTCCTCCAGTTTGTGTTAGTGGTATTACAACCGGCCCATTTACACCTATGTCACCGCTGTGAACGTGTGCGTCTGTAACTGTAATTGCTGTATCACGGTAGTTTCCCGTAAGCTGCAACAGCTTTGTAGCGGAGTTATATTTAACAATAACTATTCCTACTCCGGTAGAGCCTGATTGAGGCACTACCTGTGATCCATTAAACGTGCCCCTAGCATACCGCATTTGAGCATGCGTAACAATTGAGGCAACAAGAAATAAACTAAGTGTAAAAATTTTTCTCATTTTTGTTGGTTTTTTTTAAAATAGTTGAATAAAGAGGTTTTCAAAAGATTTTTCATAATTGAATTCACTATTCTTCGTCTATTTACCAAGAATAATGACAGAAACAAAAACACTACAGACGGAAAAGCTGGTAATAATAAGGCTTTAAAAACTAAGCAAGTAATTTATTAGACAGCAGTGAATGCATTTCAAACAAAAATAGAGAAAACGTTAAAAGAAGTTAAAATTTGCACAAGGTTTTTTTATTGAAACGGGATATTTTTTCATGTTTCGGGGCTAAACACGTAATCTTACTCACACATTCATGAAAAAGTAGGGTTTCCGAACTGAATAAAGCAAGTAGAACGCTTGTGTTGAAGCCGTTGTATTACCGAAAATGCCATCATCTTTTAAATATTTACTTTAGTCTTTTCCATACTGCTCGTTACACCTTCTTTATTTGGAAAGCCTCTCAGTATTCCTGCATTTTGTTAACCCTTAATAATTTCAATAAATTTCGCAGCAGTTTTCTAATACTTTTGCAGGCAAAGAAGGAATATATGTACACAATTAAATTCAGGTTTGAAGAGAAAGGGCGGGAACCTGTAACACTAACTGATATAGAACCTGATCAAAGTTTGTTGGAAGTAGCGCTGCTAAACGATATAGAGCTTCATCATAACTGTGGCGGAGTTTGCGCTTGCAGCACTTGCCAGGTTTATATAAATAAGGGAGAAGATCATCTCGAAGAGCTAAGCGATAAAGAAGAAGATTTTATTGACAGGGCTGTAAATCCGCGTATTAATTCAAGGCTTGGTTGTCAGTGTGTCTTGCTCGAGGGAGACGGAGAAGTAGAAGTTACTTTACCCGATCAGACACAATTTTTGGGAGAATAGACGAATAGACACTAATCATTTTTAGTTAACCTTATTTAATACTAATTTATTATGGCTCATTACGAACCGCCTATCCACTGGAATGATTATGAAGACATTGCTTTGAAACTTTACGAACGTTTTGGGGATGATTTTAATGAAGGGAAAATCTACAGGATCCGTTTTACTGAACTGCTTGAGTATGTCTTGCAAATTCCAAATTTTTCCGGAACAAGGGAACAGAGCAATGAAGGTCACCTGGAAATGATACAAAGCTCGTGGGTATATGAATGGAGGGACAGCCAGAAATAGACCGGCGTCTAAAAACAATGCAATCACAACTTGCCCGAAAAGTACTGCTAATTTATATGTAATGAATCTGCTGGAACGATTTAAATCAGTTACAACTTTTGTTTTCGATGTGGATGGTGTTTTAACGGATGGAACGCTACTGGTTCTTGCAAATGGAATTATGGCAAGAAAGATGAATGTAAAGGATGGGTATGCTTTACAACTTGCGGTAAAAAAAGGATATAATGTAGTTATTATCTCCGGGGGAGCATCAGTCGAAGTAGCTGACAGATTACAAAAATTAGGTGTTTCTGAAGTATTTATGAAAGTAACCGATAAGGCAAGCGTCTTACAGGAATATTTGCAAAAAAAACAGCTTTCATGGAATAATGTATTGTTTATGGGCGATGACATTCCTGACCTGATAGTGATGAAGAAAGCCGGAATAGCCTGCTGTCCAGCTGATGCTGTTCACGATATAAAAGAGATCTCTGCTTACATTTCACCGGTTAATGGCGGTTTTGGTTGTGGCCGCGACGTCATTGAGAAAGTCTTGAAACTCAGGGGACACTGGAATGAGGAAACAAATATACCATCGATATAAATTAATAACGCTGCGTTCATTTCATTACTAATTTGCAACCAAATAGATTTCGTTTTGAAAATTACCTATGCATTCCTTAGGTTGGTCCGATGGCCTAATCTATTGTTCTTTGCACTTACACAAATCCTTTTTGTTTATTGCATTATACACCCGGTAATGGCCGCTGCCGGAGTTATACCGAACATAAAGGGAATCTATTCAGTATTATTGGTAACCTCCTATGTTTTAATATACGCTGAGGGGTATGTGATCAATGATTACTTTGACCTGAATATTGACCAGATCAATAAACCCGAAAAAGTAGTTGTTGACAAAATTATTTCAAGAAGGTGGGTCATATTCTGGCACGTCTTCTTAAGCGTAGCCGGCATTGTTATAGGGTTTTATATTGACTGGTTTACCCAGGTTAAGTTTCTCGGGCTTTTAAATACGGCTGTAGTCGCCTTATTGTTTGTATATTCTATTTCTTTAAAGAAAAAACTCCTTATTGGAAATATACTAGTTTCCGCTTTAACTGCATGGGCTATTCTTGTCATTACTTTCTGTGAGACTTCTCATCTTTTGCAACAGGGAGTTATTGGTTCTTATACTGAAAAAATAACCCGTATTTCCTTCTTGTATACCGGCTTCGCTTTTGTTATTTCTCTTATACGGGAGGTTGTTAAAGATATGGAAGATATAGACGGTGACAGACGCTATGGTTGCAATACAATGCCTATTGCGTGGGGAATACAATCTACCAAGATTTTTGTATCAGTGTGGCTTGTTGTCCTTATCGGTGTGTTGATGTTTGTGCAGTTTTATGTTCTTATTCTAAAGTGGTGGTGGAGCGCAGCTTATTCCCTGTTGCTTATTATTCTTCCTTTACTTTACATATTTAAACTGCTCTTGCAGGCAAAAACGAGTAAAGATTATCATCACTTGAGCACACTTATAAAAATGGTAATGTTTGCCGGCATATTATCAATGCTTTTCTTCAGAATTTATCTGAATTAAACTTATTTGCAACTCAATAGTTTAATTTTTATCGAATTAATTTCAATGCAAAAAATTATTCTTGCCTCGCAATCTCCCCGAAGAAAACAATTATTGGAGTGGGCTGAGGTGCCTTTTGAAGTTATTGTTAAAAGCACGGAAGAAACCTATCCTAAAGAATTGTCTGTAGAAGAGGTTCCGGTTTACATTGCCAGGCAGAAAGCAATTGCAGTCAAAAATTTTTTGATCGAAGAAGGTAACACTGTATCAAATTCTTCAATTATTCTGGCTGCAGATACAGTGGTGGTGTTAGACAAACAGATAATCGGAAAACCCGTTGATAGAAATGATGCCATAAAAATATTAACCTCTTTATCGGGAAGGGAGCACCAGGTAATTACAGGAGTAGTTATTCAATCAGGATGTGAAGAAAAAGCATTTTCCGATGTTACTTCAGTTAGTTTTCATACACTAACCTATGATCAGATCACTTTTTATATTGACAAATACAAGCCCTATGACAAAGCCGGTGCTTACGCTATACAGGAGTGGATCGGGGTCGTAGGGATAAAATCTGTGAAGGGGGACTTCTATAACGTGATGGGGCTACCTGTAAGCAGGGTGGTACGACAGCTATTCGAATTAGACTCTTTGAAAAAATAAATATTTTGCGCTTTAAATTTTATATCGTTTCATTAATAGTTAGTTACATTTCAGCGTATCTTAAAAAGCAGGTATTTGCATAATTTTTACTCTATGAATGAACGCCTTCTTCAATTCATTTGGCAATTTCAATATTTCAGTAGAAACGGATTGCAGGTAGAGCAGGGAGATAAACTCACCGTCATTTTTCCCGGTACACATAATACTCACCAGGGTCCTGACTTTCTTGAGGCAAAGGTTGTTATAGGAAAAACTACGTGGGTCGGCAATATTGAAATTCATGTCAATTCTACTGATTGGGTAAGGCATAGACATACTGCTGATAAAAACTATTCTAATATTATTTTGCATGTCGTTTGGCATCACGATGCAGATATTACTAATGCTAATGGTATTGTACTCCCCACTTTGACATTACAAAGTTTAGTCTCAAACCTGTTATTAGAGCGGTTTAAGGAGTTGATGTCGCAAAAAGCTTTTGTACCATGCGAATCGTTTTTACCAGTCTTTGAAGAAATGAAATGGACTGCGTGGAAAGGCAGAATGGCAATAGAGAGATTGCAGCGAAAATCTGCAATAGTATTAGACCATTTGAAAGACGCTAATAATCATTGGGAAGAGGTTTTCTGGTGGATGCTGGCGCGCAATTTTGGGATGAAAGTGAATGCAGATGTGTTTGAAACAATAGCCAAAAGTTTACCTTTAAACATAGTTGGAAGGCACAAAAATCAGATTCACCAGATGGAAGCTTTTTTGCTCGGGCAGGCCGGATTGCTTGAAGATGATTTTGCGGAGGAATATCCGAAGCTTTTGAAGAGAGAATATCTTTTTTATCGAAATAAATATCAATTAAAGCAGGTGTCTGTTAAGCCTTTTTTTCTCAGAATGCGGCCTGCTAATTTTCCCACAATCCGGCTTGCACAATTGGCGATGCTGATAAACCATTCAACGCACCTGTTTTCAAAAGTTAGAGAGAGTGAGTCGGTTGATACAGTAAAGGAGTTATTAAATGTTACGGCAAATGATTACTGGCATTACCATTATTTAATAGACGAACAAGGCGAGTTTCATCCGAAACAGTTGGGGAAGCAAATGACCGAAAATATTATTATCAATACTGTCGTACCTGTTTTATTTGCGTATGGATTGTATCACTCTGATAGCGTTGTAAAGGATAAGGCACTTGAATGGCTTGCACAACTAAACGCAGAAAAAAATACTATCACAACCAGGTGGGCTTCTTTTAAGGTTACTAATAACTCTGCATTGGAAAGCCAGGGACTCATTGAACTTAAAAACAATTATTGCGACCAGCGTCGCTGCCTGGAGTGTAGTGTAGGCAATGCTATTTTGAAAAATTCTGCAACTGTAAAACCGGAATAATTGTATTATTTGCAATAGAAGAAAAGAACAAGATGTAGTATTATTTTGAAAAATGTCTTAATTTTATGGACAAATGTCAAGACATGAAAACTGAAAATCCGAGTCTCGAGCAAAAAATAAATAAAGAAATACGGGCTTTTGTAAAGAATGTAAAAATCGATCAGCATTACGATGTGAAGAATGATTTGACTTATAATGAATTTTTATCTGATCGAATGTTGCTCGTATGTTCCATTCGTGAAGGCATACCATACACACTATTTACTTTAATACAAGATCTGGCGCCATTCAGTGATAATGATTGGGCGAGTTTTCTTGATATGTCGACAAAGTCGTTGCAACGGTACCGGCAGTCTGCAAAAAGTTTTAAGCCTATTCACTCCGAAAAAATAATCGAATTAGCCGAGGTTACCAATCTTGGACTCGAAGTCTTCGGCAATATGGAAAAGTTCAGGCTTTGGTTACAAACTCCCAATTTTGCTTTAGGAAACCTTAAGCCAGTTGAGCTATTAAAAGATTCTTATGGTAAAGAAATGGTTACCGGAGAGTTGACGCATATAAACCATGGAATCTTAGCGTAATGGAAGTATTCCGGCTTTCAAGAGAGTTGTATGCTAATACGCTTTCTGGCAAAGGTGCTGCAATAAAAGGGGCCCGGTGGAACTCGCAAGGGGTAGAAATAATTTATACCGCTGCTAACCGCTCTTTGGCAATGGCAGAAGTGGCAGTACACTTTACCTTAGCTACTTTGCCCGAAGACTACATGATGATTACTATTCACATTCCTGATAATACTTCCCTCCTAAAATTAAAAGACAAGGATATACCAGAAGGGTGGAACGCCTTTCCTCATCCCCGTTCCACTCAGAAGTTTGGCGATAGTTTTGTTTTTGACAACGAATATGGTGTTTTACAGGTTCCTTCCTCAGTGACAAAAGGAGACTATAATTTTCTTATTAATCCTTATCATGCTGATTTTAAAAATATCAACATTGTGGCAAGAGAGAAGTTTCCCTTTGATAATAGAATTTTCAGATAAGCGGGAAATTTGTAAGTGATAACTAATCGAAAGCTAAAAGAAGCCTCCTGACATCGCGTGCACTTTCAATTTTAAATTTCAAATTTCCCCCCTTTTCTTAGCTCCACTTGAACTCAACATCTTTCTTCATGTCGGGATGCAGGCTTTCGAAAACAGGACATGTTAAGGCCGCTTTTTCAATAATAGTTCGCTGTTTTTCATCGGTCTGTAAACTTTCCGGAAATTTTATGATTACTTTTATTTCTCCTATCCGTCGGGGGGTAGTAACCATATTTTTAGTGATATCTACTGCAGTGCCCTCAAGATTTATCTGCATGTCTCTCGCTTTGATGCCCATAATAGTTAGCATGCAGTTACCGAGAGCAGTAGCCACAAGATCAGTAGGAGAAAATCTTTCTCCTTTGCCCTGGTTGTCTGTCGGTGCATCTGTTTCTATAACAGTTCCGCTTTGTAAATGGGTAGCAACTGTTCTTAAATTTCCTTCGTATATTATATGAGATGTCATTGATTATATTTTTGCATTAAATTTACAAGTATCAAATCAAATAAACGTGAAGAAGATAGTTTTAATAGCAATGTGCACCTTTTTTGTTGTGACGGTATATAGCCAAAACAAGGACCAGAAACAACAAAAAAAGGCGGAGCGGAAAGAACAGATAAACAGAATGATTAGCCAGGAAGAAGAAGGAGCAATTATTTTTCAAAAGCAAACTGTTTTTGGTGTTAAGTTAAATACGGATGGTTATGGAATGTTTATAGAAATGGGACGCATGAAAACGTCAAGGCAGTCAAACTTGTACAGCCTGGAGTTAGGCGAAAGGAAACATTCGAAAGAGGAAAAAATATCATCTTTTACCGGCGGCTATTTAAGCAATCCATACATTTATGGAAAAATAAATAACTTCTATTATGCGAAACTTGGCTTTGCACAACAGCGGTTAATAGGTAATAAAAGCAATAAGAACGGAGTTGCCATTTCTGCAATATATGGTGGGGGATTGAGTGCAGGTTTATTAAAACCCTACTACCTAAAAGTAAGTAGCGCACAAGGTAGTGCAGCACGCGATGTTAAGTTTACTCCCGGTGACTCTGCTATATTTTTAGATAATCCGGGTTATATAACAGGCTCTTCCGGTTTTACGAAAGGGTTTGGAGAATTGAAATTTACTCCCGGAATATATGGAAAGACGGCGCTTCGGTTCGATTATGGCCGTTACAACGAATTGGTAAGTGCAATAGAAGTGGGTGTTAACCTGGAGTTTTATGCTAAGAAAATGCCTGTAATGCTACTGCAGAAGCAAAAGCAATTGTTTTTTAATGCTTATGCTGCCATAGAGTTTGGCAGAAGGAAGTAGAAAATGGTAAGATTAAGGAATAAATCGTTGAGTGTAAATTGTATGAGAAAAATTATTACCGTTTATTTCTATAACTTTTTAGTTATCGGCCTTACAACAAATTTGTACATGGTTGTGTCCTTTGCTCCCTTGTAATTTTAGTTTTTTATCAGCCGTTTGAATAAAGTGTGTATTGCTATTAATCTAAATTTCTTCGTTTTTACATCGTAATACAGGACCTTTGCTGCCGGCACGTTACCCTGTCTAAGAAGCTGTCTAAAATCGATGGTTTCTCTCTCTGCGCTTCTCAGCGATGCTTTTACTCTGCCGTTAAAACAACTAACCGCAGAGAGAAATTCAAGAGTTTTCGCAGAGTGCCGCAGAGAAAAAATGAATAAATTACTTTTTTAAATAATTTTAGACAGGCTCTAAGTAAATAGAAAATATTTCATCATTATTAATTTCATTGGTATTCCATGCAAGAATTACCTGTAGTAGCTAAAATTGACCCTGCAAATTCTAAAGTTAAAAAACCTGATTGGCTTCGTGTTAAGTTACCAATTGGGGAGAGTTATAAGCACGTTAGAGGGTTGGTCGATACGCATAAATTACATACGATTTGTGAGAGTGGCAATTGCCCTAATATGGGAGAGTGTTGGGGGGAGGGAACTGCTACTTTTATGATACTTGGTAACACCTGTACCCGAAGTTGTGGTTTTTGTGCAGTGGCCACCGGTCGTCCTGACCCTGTTGATTGGGATGAACCACAAAGGGTTGCAGAAGCAATTAATTTGATGAGAGTAAAGCATGCAGTGTTAACAAGTGTTGATAGAGATGAACTTAAAGACGGAGGTTCTATCATCTGGTATAACACAATTAAGGCAGTGAAAGCTTTAAATCCTGATACTACTCTTGAGACTTTAATCCCTGATTTTAAAGGCTATGCCGACCAGGTACAAAGAGTAATAGACGCAGCTCCCGACGTAGTGAGCCACAACATGGAAACAGTAGAAAGGCTAAGTCGCCAGGTTAGAATACAAGCCAAATATCGTAGAAGTCTTGAAGTACTTCGCATGCTGAAAGAAGGAGGTATGAGAACAAAAACAGGTATTATGCTTGGCTTGGGTGAAAAGAAGGAAGAAGTTATTCAAAGTATGGAAGATCTTGTTGCGGTTGGTGTAGACGTAATCACACTCGGCCAATACTTACAACCCACTAAAAAACACTTGTCAGTAGAAAGATTTGTTCATCCAAAAGAGTTTGCAGAATTAAGAGAGATTGGGTATGAGCTGGGGTTTGATTATGTAGAAAGCGGCCCGTTGGTACGTTCCTCATATCACAGCGAAAAGCACGTTATTCCCGGTTATGGCCGTAAGAAGTTTGAGGAGGAAAAAGAGATGCTGCTCGCATAGAGAATTTACGGGTTGATGACGCGTTTGTTGTTCAAAAGCATACATAGCTTCCTTTTCCTTTTAAATAAGCTACATATGCCACGCATCCCTTCTGGCAGTATGTGAGATATTCTTTAACTATTCAGAGTTACCGGCTAAGAAGAAGTTCATATGATTTGTTCTTAATTTAGATCCTTCCCTTCGCATAAAAGTATATTTAGTACCAAAAAGTCTGTAATCGAACGCAGTTTTATTAGTTCTTTTCTCATAGTGTTTTGTAAGGTTGTTTACAAATACTGTTGCTGTTTGCATTGACTTACTTTATGCTTTCCCGCCAGATGCAAGTAAAATAAAAGGATTTTATAAATGCTCGCTCCTAACACCATTGTACTTTTTACTTCGACAACAGAAACAGTTAAAAAAATTAAGAGTAAGTTCGAATATGTCAAATTAGAGCAGAACTTTAAGGCGCTTTTGTTGTTGCAGTTTTTCGTGCAAAAAAAGGTTACTATTTGCTTGCATTAGGGCGAGAGATTGTTGTGTGGATGAATAATGATGTATAGCTGGAATAAAACGTTTTAAGCCTCATTCAATAATATTAAATATTTTCACACAACACTAATAATAGCGATTTTATGGAACAAACATTTAAAAGAACTATAAGTGGTCATTTACTACAATTTAATCGGCTTTTATACCCGGTACGATATGTCATAAAATTAGATGATGATGGAAGTAATGGTGAGTCTGCGACAATCATTAAGGAAAATAGCAACGATTGGAAAGTAGATGCAAAAAGCAATTCTCCAGAGTGGTTAGCGGAAACTGTGACCGATATTATAGCTGATATTAAGGAAAATGAAAATTCTCAGTGAATCAAAAATTTCGTTAAAATAAATTTATAGAGAACGCGATAAGACCGGCTTCTGTCTTTATTTAGTATTTGTCAATGTAAGAAGGTTTAGGATATTGTTGATTAATACACCGCACTGATACCGACTCTTTTGTACTCTATCAGCAGATTTACTGATGCTGGTCATTTTTTAATAACCGAAAACCCTCGACATAATTTCCTTCGGGTTTGTTTTCCCACTTTTCTAATAAAGGAGTTTCGAGCAGAGGTTCTCTATACTCATCAGGCGACATTATAGGAACACCGTAAACAATAGGATAGTACCTTTTGCAATGTTTGCAGGTGAACATCCCTTCTTTAATGTTACCTTCTGTGTCTTTAATAAAAATCCTTAACTCGAGGTCTTCCTTATCAAACGGACAACATAATTTATTTACCAGTGATTGCTTCATTGTTAAGTGCTTTTAGCATGAATAGTTTTTCTTTAAATTCTTTTGCAGTTACTTGCGGCTCACAGGCTTTCATGATACTAGAAATCAAAGCAACGCCATCCATCCCCACGCCTGCAAGCTCTTCTATGTTTGTTAATGTGATGCCTCCGGCGAGGTAAATAGGCAGTGCAGTTAATTTTCTTGCTGCTATTACCGTTGCTTTATCTACTATTTCGCATATTCCGGCCGAAGGGGATGGGAACATAGAGCAGAAAGAAATATAATCTGCATTATTTTTCGTAGCCCATTTTACCTGGTTAAGGTCGTTGCCACAAGTAATTCCAAATAAGAAAGGCCTGTCAATAACAGCTCTGATGTTAGATATCTTATTGGGAATATTATCTGAATGAAAGCCGTCGAGGTTTGTTGTTTGTAATAGTTGCCATTCCTCGTTGATAAGTACAGGTATTTTATATTGATGAACCAATCCGCAGAGCACTTCTATTAATTCATGTTTATTTTGGCCGTCCTGCCAGTTATTCCAAATCTGCACTACGTCAACGCCCCCTTTTATTGCCTGTTCCACCTTTGGCAAAAGTGCATCTAGTCCTATTGCAGGATCGACCACGAGATACAATCCGCCTTTTATTTGTTTTGTTAATGCCATATTCATGATTATTGCAAGCCTTTTGCGAAAGCGGTATAAAAAGCTTTCCAGTAGGGATCCGTTCCGGGATGAATAAATGAT
>JBBPZJ010000382.1:0-2421 GCA_038199395.1 Chitinophagales bacterium | reverse complement strand
TTGTAATAAATTTTACTACTTGCTCAATTCTTAAAGAACGGCATTAATTGAAGTGCCTTTTCCTTTAGAAACTATAAACAAGCCAATAAAAGTAAGCAACCCGTTTAAAATCAATAGCTCTACACCTATCTGAAAACCATTAAACCAGGTTGCAGAATGCTCGCTCACGTAATAACAAACAGCTGGGGCAATTAAACAGATTATAGGAATAGCAGGCCCGGACGGCAGCCTTCTTGTTGTCATAATTCCAAAAGCAAACAAACCTAGCAGAGGACCATAAGTGTATCCGGCAAGTTTCAAAATAATGTCAATGATAGACTTATTATCGATCCATTTAAAAATAATAACACATAAGAAGAAGATAACAGCAAAAACCATGTGAACAGTTATCCTGATCTTCTTCCGTTGTTTTTCATCCCATCCCTCGTTTCTATTTAAACCAAGAATATCTATACAGAAAGAAGAAGTTAAGGCAGTAAGGGCACCATCTGCACTGGGGAAAAGGGCTGAGATCAGACCTAAAATAAAGATAATCCCTATCACCGGGGGGAGATAGTTAAAAGCAATTTGCGGAAAAATGTTATCTCCAATAATATTTTTGCCGTCAAGTAGAAACTGGGTTTGTGCCTTGCCATTGACCAAAACTTGTTCGAATGTGCCTCCTTTACTTATCGCAAATAAATACAAAAGGCCACCAAGTACAAGAAAGATAAAAACAACAAGTGCTTGCAGAAGACTCAGAGAAACCATGTTTTTTTGGGAGTCTTTCAGATTGCTTACGCTTATGTTTTTCTGCATCATTTCCTGGTCCAGGCCGGTCATGGCAATAGTAATAAATGCACCACCAATAATAGATTTCAAAAAGTACCCCGAACTTTTAAAATCCGTGTTGAACAACTGGAGGTAATTGTGCGACTTTAAAATATTCCATGTAGCAGAATAATCAAGTTTTAGCGTATGCATAATATAATAGAGACAAACAAGTAAGCCAATCAATATAAAGGAAGTTTGAAGCGTATCGGTAAAAACAATGGTCTTTACACCTCCCTCAAAAGTATAGAGGATGATCATTAGCAGTATAACAAATGTCGTGACCCAGAAGGGAACATGCATATTGTCAAGAATAAATATCTGCAGCACATTTATCACTAAGTAGAGGCGGGCTGTAGCACCTAAAGTGCGTGAAACAATAAAAAATAGTGCACCGGTCTTATAAGATGAAACACCAAGACGCTGCAAGAGATAACTGTAAATAGAAGTTAAGTTCATACGATAGTAAAGTGGCAGCAACACAAATGCGACCACGAAGTAACCTAAGAAATAACCTATAACGACTTGAAAATATTCAAAACTCCCAATTCCCACAGTACCGGGAACACTTACAAATGTAACACCGCTGAGAGAAGTGCCTATCATACCAAATGCAACCAACATCCAGTTACTACTGCGATTACCGATGAAGAAAGTTTCATTATTACTGTTGCGGCTTGTGTACCACGCAACACCTAACAAAAGAAGGAAATACCCGAAAACAAACGTAAATAGCAAAGTAGGAGACATAGGCCTGAATAATATTATTGTTACTTTTTGCAGGATGAAAAATAGGAAAAATTAATGAGCTATTATTGCGGGTTATAAAAGCAATGAAATGATTATGAAATCGATAGCAGTTTTTTGTGGCTCGCAAAACGGGTCTGACCCAATTTTTGCACAGCACGCAAAAGAGCTGGGAGACCATTTGGCAAAAAACCATATAACACTGATATACGGCGGAGGTAAAAAAGGCTTAATGGGAGCAGTTGCAGATGCAGTCATGCAAAACGGGGGAAAAGTAACAGGAATAATTCCCGAAGTTTTAATAGGTTGGGAACATCAGCACGCTGGAATAACAGATTTGCAAATTGTAGCAGACATGCATGCCCGCAAAAAAATAATGTATGATTTATGCGATGCGGCAGTTATACTGCCTGGTGGAAACGGCACGTTGGATGAAATGTTTGAAATGCTAACATGGAACACACTAAAAATTCATGATAAAAAAATCATTCTGCTCAATTCTGCCGGGTTTTATGATCATTTAATCAATCACATAAATCACATGCAGCAATGCAAATTTTTATATGAGGACTGGACCAAACGGATCTTAGTCGCTCCTACAGCGCATGATGCTATCTCCTTCTTGGCCGAAGGTAAAAATTAAAGCCTGTTCTTAATATCGGCTGCTTTGTACCCAAATGACCTATATAAGGAGAGTTTTCATTACTACCCGCATCAAACATTATTACTGTATAAAAACTGCTTCTGCCAACATCCCTGCTCGCATATCCAACGCCCAACAAAAGGCTTGGAGCTTCATGTTTATAGGTCACCTGCTGACCGGAATACGCATCTCTTAGGTTTGTATTAATTCTATTGTACTCA
>JBBPZJ010000381.1:0-7483 GCA_038199395.1 Chitinophagales bacterium | reverse complement strand
GTAATAATCCAAAGCAAACCTTTTTTATCCATCCGCAACCTGATGGCGGTATTAGATGGAAGGCCATCCTTGTATTGTACCTTAAAAACTTTTTTAGATTTTTTGTCGATAAAGTGCAATGCCCCCCCCGCAAATACGATTAATCCATTTCGAAGTTGCTCAATGTCGGTACCGGTATTACTATATAAGCTATTAGTTCCACCGTTAACAGTATAATGCTGTATTATTTTGCCGCTTACCGGGTCCAACGCATATAAACCACTTTCGCGTGTGGCGAGCCAAAGCCAACCTTCTTTGTCAAAAAATATTTTGTAGATAATAGTTCCAATGTCAAGCACTACTTCAAATGCATTGTTACTGTACTTTACCAACCTTCCCCCCTGTGTTGCCAGCCACATTTGCCCGCTTCTATCCTCAGCTATATACTGTATTCTGCTGTCATTGAGTACATCAGGATGGAAATACTCAGTATTTCTTTTTTCCATATCACGTACCATCAAAACTCCGCTATTGCAACCTGCCCATATGTTACCGGTGCTTCGTCTGCAAAGGCTCCATGCCTCAAATGTGGCATTCTTCAAAGTCTTCGTCCATGCCGCAGGAGGTGCAGGAGTGTACCAATCTATTTTAATTTTATTTAAAAACCGATCGGTTGCATCCACCCCGTTTCGACCGGAGGCAAACAAGAAGTTTCCATCAGCCGACTCAATAATGTCATTTATAGCCAATAATCCGTCATTATTTTTATAAGTTATGTTTACTACTGAAGAGTTAGTACTGCCTATGGCTGTATAGTAGATGCCCTGGTTGGTTGCAGCCCAAATGTTGCCATCTTTATCCTGAAGCAACTGAAAAACAGACTCGTAATCAATCGTTATGTTATCGTCGCCAGTACCGCTTTTAATAAAGTCGAAACGTTTGGCTTCTTTATCGTAATTCAGCAAGGCGTTCAATCCATAAATCCATAAGTCGCCTTCATTTGTTTCGTAAAAATGTTTATACTCTGCAGATTTTCTTGGACCGTGGTTTAAACCGATGGTATCTTGTTTTAAGCTCTTACTGCCGGTACTGTCAAAACAAAATCTATATTGACCGCCTTCTCCCCATTCAGGGTAGCTGAATATCCAGATCTTTCTTTCATGGTCAATATAAATACGGGTAATACCATCTCTAAGAAGAGGATTATCTAAAATGGGCAAATTTGCCGGATTCTTGCCTCTATACCACATTTGCCGGCTTTTTTTGTCGTAAATGCAAATACCACTATCACAGCCAAACCAGTAGCGTTGGTTCGCCACGTCTTCGTAAGTACCTATTAAATTTACCGACCATCCATTTGGAATGGGAAAAACATGGTCTTCGACAAAAACATTTTCCTTTTTATTCAGGTGCAAAATTCCAAAGTTCTGCACATTAAGATAAATCTCGCCGTTTGAGTCTTTCCACAGCCTGTACTCAGATGAAGCTGGAATTGACCTGGAAGGTTTTAGAGAAATTTTTTTATAAATAAATGTAGCAGGATCAAACAGACCAAATTGCCGTAGGATAAACATGCCTAATATGAGCTTTCCACTGTCTGCCGGTAATATTTGAGAAATACGAGGATACAGCAAAGGATCGCTTCCCGGTTTTGCTGTATTTATTTGTATAAATTTACTTCCATCAAATCTTTGTAAACCATTTGCAGTACCTACCCAAATAAAGCCTTTTTCATCCTGGTAAAGACTGGTGACGTGATTACTAGCAAGCCCAACGCCATCATCGGTGGTAATGTGGATAAAAGCAAACCGTTGTTGCGCTAAAATTGCGGAAGACAATAGCACAAAAAGTATAATAGAAAATAAAGCTTTCATGTGTATCACAAATCTAATAATTGAAATCAATTTTAACTATAGGGCAGTTAAAATCACATATCATGAGATGTGCTTCTTTTAAGGAAAAAATTTCGTTGTAAATCTAAATTCTTCATTCACTTCCGGCTACTTCATTTCTACAAAGTCTTTCAGGTTGGCTTCCTTTTGTAATATACTTTTTCTATGTATCATTTTTTATATTTTTGAAACGCGATCGCATGTAGTAAAAAAATTGACAGGGAGGAATAGATGGCGCAGGGAGATTACCACGCAGAATGGAATTGGTAACTTGTGCTATTACAAAAAATGCATTATGCCCGAGTTACCAGACCTTCAAGTATTTTCAAAAAACCTGTCTAAAATGTTTGCAGGGAAAGAATTGCAACAAATTATGTTAGTGAATGGAAAGAATTTGAAAGACGATGAGGCGTCTCTAAACGAACAATGTAAAGGTGCAGTACTTAAGCAGGTTTATAGATCGGGCAAAGAATTGCGGTTCCTGTTTTCTAATAAAGCAATACTTGGAATGCACTTAATGCTTCATGGAAAGTTATTTGCTTTTGAGGGCAAAAACGAAAATAAAAATACTATTGCAGAATTGTATTTTGAAGGAAAAGGATTAGCGCTTACTGATTACCAGGCGGCTGCAAACATAAAACTGAACCCGGAAGATAAAGACGGAATAGATGCGCTGTCAGAAGAATTAACATCCCATCATCTGAAAAAAGCACTGCAATCGAAATCAAATATTAAAGCCCGGATAACAAATCAGGCTGTGATAAAAGGCATCGGAAATGCATATGCTGATGAAATATTATGGGAGGCAAAAATAGCTCCTCTGTCGATTTCAAATAAAATTCCTGATGATAAAATCGAAGCTCTTAGCAAAGCAATAAAAAATGTGCTTAAGCATGCAGAAACTGAAATTTTAAGAACTCATCCAAATATTATACAGGGCGAAGTGCGTGATTTTCTTAAAATACATAATTCAAAAAAAGATCAAAGTCCGTCGGGAGCTGTAATAAAAGTTGACAAGAAAAGCCGTATTACTTATTATACAGACGAGCAGGAGCTTTTCACCTAAATCCTCCTAAGCATCCATTTGTTGCTAGTCGCCGACAAAATGTTTCTGTTATCTTCGCAGACTAATCGTATTGCACGCCGCTGTTCATTAAATTTTTTTTAAACCTGCTTCTTCGTCATGTCTAAAGCTGTAATACATAAAGAGCCATCAAAATTAATGGTACTGGCTGCCTTTCTTGCTTTATACCTTATTTGGGGTTCAACCTATTTGGGTATCAGGATAGGCATTCAAACAATTCCTCCTTTTTTCCTGGTAGGAACCCGATTTTTAGTAGCAGGAGCAATCTTATATTTCTGGTGTTTGTTAAAAGGTGAAAAGGCGCCTTCTTTTAAAATTTTCAGCACGATCGGTTTTGGTGGCATTCTTATGTTATTTATGGGCAACGGCGCAGTATCGTGGGCAGAACAATATTTACCTAGCGGAATAGCTGCCATTATAGTAGCAACGGTACCGCTATGGTTTGTCTTACTCGACAAAAGTCAGTGGAAGTTTTATTTTTCTAATAAAATCATTATCATTGGCTTTCTTGTTGGCTTCGCAGGAGTACTCTTGTTGTTTGCGGGCAAAGGGTCAACTGATTTTCTGGAAGATAAAATGAAATTAATAAGTTTCTTCGTTTTGATTACCGGCACTATAGCATGGGCAAGCGGGTCTTTATATTCCAAGTACAAAAAGGTAGAAGCTTCAGTAACTATGAAAGCTGCAGTGCAGATGCTGGCGGCAGGTATAGTTTCAGTATTGGCGGGATTGGTTGAAGGCGAACAAAATAAGGTACTTTTAAGTCATATCTCGTGGCAATCGATCAACGCATTATTATACCTGATCATCATGGGTTCTTTAATAGGCTATTTGTCTTATATCTGGCTACTGAGTGTACGACCTGCTTCGATGGTAGGTACTTACGCTTACGTAAATCCCATTGTAGCAGTTTTTCTTGGATGGATGTTGGCAAAAGAACAAATCACGATTCAGCAAGTCATCGCTTTAGTGGTAATACTTGCGGGAGTACTGCTTGTAAATTTTGCACCGGAGCCAAAAAAGGTAATGATTGCAAGGGGAAAAAACAGTATTGCATAATGACAACGAAAGTTGCTTGAAAGATGTGTTGATGGAGCGGCATATTCTAACGTCAGTAAATGGAAACTTTTACGATAACACACGTTTCTACTAATCCGGGTTTTAGCTAAACTTTTCTAAATAATGTTACTGAAGTCTTCCTTATAAATTTAATACTTCATGAATTATTACCTGGGAATTGACATAGGAACCACATCAGCAAAATCAGTTGCTTTTTCTGAAAAAGGAGATGTGATTGCCGACTTTTCATTTCCATATGATATGCACCATCCACACAAAGGATGGTGCGAGCAAGAACCTAACACAATTTTTGAAGCAGTAATAGAAGGTATAAACAAAGCAGTACACACTTTCTCACCCGATCTTCCACATTTTATAGCTTTCAGTGCAGCAATGCACAGTATCATAGCATTAGCTGAGGATGGTAGTCTGTTAACAAATTGTATCATCTGGGCTGATAACAGATCTAATGTAATAGCCCAGAATTTACGCGACAGCGACCTGGGACAAAAGTTTTATCATACTTCAGGAGTTCCCATTCATTCGATGTCGCCTTTGTGTAAGCTGCTTTGGCTGCGCCAGTTTCAGCCCGTTGTATTTAATAAAGCGAATAAATTTATTGGCATAAAAGAATATATTTTTTATAAATTATTCGGTGAGTTTATTGTCGACACGTCTATAGCTTCCGCTACAGGACTGCTAAATATTAAGACCTTACAGTGGGATGAAGATATCTTAAGATACGTCGGCTTGACTGCTTCCCGTTTATCAACTATTGTTTCTACAAAACATGTTATCTATTATAGCAATGCTGCTAAAAGTCTGGTATTAAATAAAAAAATTCCCTTTGTTGTTGGCGCAAGTGACGGAGCCTTATCTAATCTTGGTGCTGGTGCTACAGCTAGTAACACAATGGCAATTACGATTGGCACGAGCGGTGCGGCACGCACTGTGATTACAGCTCCCAAAACAGATAGCGGAATGAGGACATTTTGTTATCACTTGAAAGACAATTTATTTGTGGCAGGAGGAGGTAACAACAATGGAGCTGTCGTTCTACAATGGCTAAAAGAAAGCATCCTGCAAACGAATGAAGACTATGACGAGCTCTTTAGACAGGGAAAAAAAATTTCGCCGGGTAGTAATGGACTATTATTTCTTCCATACATCTTGGGCGAAAGAGCCCCCATTTGGAACGGCAATGCAAAAGGCGTTTTTTTTGGCTTAAACATTCAACATACAAAAGCACATTTGGTACGATCTACACTTGAAGCTGTTATTTTTAGCGTGTATAGTATTGCAAAAATTTTGTTGGAGCAATATGAGGTAACAGAGTTGCATGCTTCGGGTGGTTTTGCAAAAAGTACCTTGTGGCTGCAAATATTAGCTGATGTTTCAAACATCAAAGTATATGTTTCGGATACGGTGGAAAGTTCCGCATTAGGGGCCGTCATGTTAGGGACAGAAGCATTGCAAATTGAAACTAACTTTCAGAAAACAATTTTATCAACCTACGAACCAAATTTGCAAAACCATGAAATTTATAAAAGGCAATTTGCCAGGTTTGAGCGGCTATATGATTTATTGAAACAGGAAATGATTGATGAAAATCCGATGGATGAATGATTTTCCACATCGTTACATGCCACCTTCCTTCGCTCAGTTGTAGTGATCATTATCTTGCTGTTCTATTATGCTGCTTCGGAACTGTTAAAATTTATTCAACAAAAAAGCTCTGTTTACTGCCCACTTTGCGGTTTTTTTAATTTTTTTTATAGTTTTACCGCAATGTCTTTCGAATTAATATCAACCTTAGCCGAAAACTATATTGCGCAGTACACAAGTGCAGAAGACGAACTATTACAAAGAATAAATAGAGAAACAATTGAAAACCACCCACTTGCACATATGATGAGTGGTCATGTTCAGGGAAAGTTGTTATCGCTACTAAGCAAGATCATTCAGCCCAGGTATATTTTGGAGATTGGAACCTTTACGGGATATAGCGCTTTGTGTCTGTTAAAAGGATTGTCACCACATGGAGAATTACATACAATTGAGGTCAGACAACAAGATGCGGATGCAGCTCTCAGTAATTTTAAATTTGCCGAACACAATAATCTTATTACTTTACACTTAGGCAATGCAAAAGAGATCATCCCACAATTACAATACGATTGGGATCTTGTTTTTATAGACGCAGACAAAGTGAGCTATATAGATTACTACGAACTCATTTTACCTCGTTTGTCTGAAAAAGGTATTATTATCGCTGATAATGTCATTTTTCATGGAGAGGTGCTGAATATGACAGTTAAAGGAAAAAATGCCCTTGCAATAGATGCTTTTAACCGACATGTTTCTAAGGATGCCCGGGTTGAGCAAGTCATGTTATCGGTTAGAGATGGACTATTATTGATAAAAAAAATATAATGATAAAATTATCTAAGCCTACCTCAACGCTGCTTTCAGCAATCTTATTATTATCTTCTGCTTTTGGTCAATCTGATAAACTTAGAATACGGACTTACGTTAACTTATACAAAGAGCTTGCCATTTCGGAAATGCTTCGCACCGGAGTGCCTGCTTCTGTTACCCTTGCACAAGGAATTTTAGAAACTGCCGGCGGGCAAAGCGACCTTGCCGCAATTGCCAATAATCACTTTGGAATAAAGTGCAAATCTGAATGGACAGGTGAAACAATGGTTCATGACGACGATGCTAAGAACGAATGTTTTAGAAAATATTCCTCAGTTGAAGACTCATATAAAGACCACTCCGACTTTTTAAAAACAAGACCTATGTATGCTTTTCTTTTTAAACTTGATCCGACTGATTATGAAGGTTGGGCTAAGGGGTTAAGAAAAGCTGGATATGCAACCAGTCCTACCTATGCTCAACAACTTATAAAACTGATTGTGGAAAATGATTTACAATCGTTTACATTGCTCGCTATGCAACGCAAAGATACCGGGGAAGATTTGCTGGTGGCTGCAAGTACTCCGCAACAACAGGGTGATTTCATTGAAAAAGAAGAGCAAAAAACAGCATTAAAAAGCACTTCAGTCGCAATTTCAAAAGTAGTTTTCAAAGAAAGTAATAATGCTCATTACCCTTTAAATTCTGTATTTAATATAAACGAAGCAAAAGTGATTTATGCATCTGCCGGCACTTCATTGCTTGCAGTTGCAGCTAATTATAATGTTGGCCTAAAAAAATTGGTGGAATTTAATGACTTAGAGCAGACCGATATTCTCTCTTCAAACCAATTAATTTTCTTGCAGAAGAAAGCTAAAAAAGGGGCGAAGGAGGTGCACATAGTAGAAGAAAATGAATCAATTCATGATATTGCACAGAAAGAAGGAATGCAACTATCCGCTATTATGGAGTTTAATGGTCTACAAAAAGGAATGCAACCTGCGAATGGAGAAAGAATCTATCTTAAATATCCTGCACCTTCTTCACCGAG
>JBBPZJ010000380.1:0-8537 GCA_038199395.1 Chitinophagales bacterium | reverse complement strand
TGGTTTATATATTTTGCTGATCGATTCTCTGTCTGACAATTCATAAATAGTATTTCCAATAGGAGTGAAGCCTGGGTGTAAATCAATATCTAAAACATGAACCTCACCAAAAAATTCCTCGTGCTCCGGAAACAGAAAACAAAACTTTAGTTGCTGAAAAGTAAGCGTGTAATCGGCTTTTATCACGCTTGTATTGATAGTCGGTTTATCCGTAAACATACCACTGGGAACGTCAATGGAAATAACCGTTGCAGCAGCCAGATTGATATATCGCACCAGGTCCTCCGTCAAACCTTCTATAGGCCTGTTTAATCCTGATCCAAAAAGCGTATCGATGACCAGATCTTTTACCCCAATAGACGGAAAAAAATCAGGATGTTGTATGAAATGAACGTCGACAGGGAAGGAGTGAAGTTTGCCTAGATTAATCTGAAAATCAGGGGTTCCTAAAGAACCAAATTCTACAATGTAAACGTCAGATAAAATATTTTTTTCGGCGAGTTGACGGGCAATAGCTAAACCATCGCCGCCGTTATTTCCTTTGCCACAAAATATCTTACAATTTGTATAATGAAGCTTCTTTGATATTATCCAGTCAGTGCATTTAGATGCGGCCCGTTCCATCAAATTTAAAGAACTCACCGGTTCATGTGCAATCGTAAATTCGTCCCATTCATGCATTTGTTCACCCGATAATACTTTCATATGTAATCATCTTAAAAAGTAAAGGTCAAAAATATTTGTAAGTATAGCCGATGTGGCAGGCAGTGAAACACCTGATTAGGCTTTCCATGCCAAACGTGAAAAAAATTAGATTACCAGTATTGGTTAAGGGAGAAAGAAATTATTCTTTATTCGTCTGTTTTTTGAACTTCCGTCTTCTTACTGTTATTAAAAATGGTTCCAATTTTCATACCAGCGTAAATACCTTTATTAAACTTGTTGCCAAGAATTATTATGGTTGCGGTATCGGCGACAAGGCGGGTAAAACAAGTGTTATTGCCATGCCACCATCCATTGTGATAAACTATTTTTGTTGAATTGGGCATAATCATCAGCCTCCAACCCAGGCCGTAATTGTGCATAGAAGGTCTTTCGTTGCTGTTTGGCTGTGTGGCTTCTTCGTAAGTTGCCTGCGACACTATTCGGTTACTGTAAATTGCTTTATCCCACAAAAGCATATCACGAGCGGTGCTGTATATATTTTTATCGCCATAAACACAATCCATCGGTTCCAGGTTGAAAGGCCGATTATTATACTGGTAACTGGGATGATAACTTGCCGAGTCATTTTTCGAAAAAACGAAAGTGTGAGTCATTCCTAAAGGAGTGAAAATGGTATTTTTCATATATTCAGGAAATGCCTGACCCGAAACTTTTTCTACAATTAATGCAAGAAGTGCATAATTGGTGTTGCAATAGTGAAAACCGCGGTTAGGATAGCTGTACAACGCTGGCTTCTTATCTATCATGAACTGCAACATATCCTCATTTGTCGCCAATCTGTGTTTCCAGGCCGGATCGGCAGGCATAAAATAAACATAATTAGGTAATCCACTTCTATGACTTAGCAACATTCTTACAGTAATACCATTGTAAGGAAATTGAGGAAAAAAAACCTGCAGAGAATCATCAAGGTTTAATTTTTTCTCTTCATACAACTTCATTATGCCCATCCCGGTAAAAGTCTTAGATGTAGATGCGAGGTGAAACGGAGTAGTAGTAGTTATTGAATCTTTCGTATGAATGTCAGAAAATCCATGATAGTCTTCAAAAAGAATTTCGCCGTTTTTTGATACTAAAATACTTCCGTTAAAGCCATGTTTGCCTAACATGGAGTCATACATCTTTTTTACTGCTGCAGAATAGGCAGCTTTTTCTTCAGGAGCTAATGCGCGATAGTGGAAGTGATTTTCGTCGGTAACCGATGAAGTTCCATTCTCTGTTTTAGCGTGCTTGCAAGAAAATAACAACGCTATCAGGACGATATATAATAGTCTTTTCAAAAAAAATAGGTTTTAGAGCTAAACAAAAGTAGGTAAACACGTAAACGTTTTTCAAAAGAGAAAATTTTACTTAATAACATTTTTTGAATACTGGAGTTATTAACTTTTTACAACAAAAAGGGCAAGAAAACCAATAACGTGCCTACTATGTCGGCACCTTTACACACTCTATCCAAAACTTACCAATTCGCTCTATTTTGTCGCACCACTCGGACAAATTATTCGGTTTACTTACAAAACAACTGGCACCTAGTTCATACGCTTTTTCTATATCATCATGAGCATTTGACGTAGAGAAAATAACAATAGGTATTTTACGAAAAGTTTCATCATTCTTTATTTCTTCCAGAACTTCAAGGCCCCCTTTTTTTGGCATATTTAAGTCCAGTAATATAAGCTGGGGCAAGTTTTTGCTGTCCGCTCTAAGGCTCACCATTAATATTTCTCCGTCGTGAACTTCTTTTATATGTACCGGTAATTTGTTTTGACCAAAACAATCTTTGGTTAATTGAACATCATCTAAATCATCATCTGCAATAAGTATGCGAAAAGGGGAAGTGACATTTTTTATCATCAGCTAATATTAAGATTATGTGTTTGTACTACAATGCGTTGTAAAAATCCTATTTATTCATAGAATAAAAAAATGATTAATTTGCGGCTTTTAAAAATTGCCATTGTGAGCGACGACTTAAAATTGGTAAAAGAACAAACAGGTTAATGAACACACATATTACAAGTTACCCAAAAGAAAAGATTAAGGTTTTACTGCTCGAAAACATTAGTGCTAATGCCACCAAAGTCTTTAAAAATAATGGTTATGATCATGTAGAAATGATTGCAGGAGCACTATCTGAAGAAGATTTGATAAAGGCCGTTAAAGATGTACATCTATTGGGCATTAGAAGCAAAACTAAGGTAACGGAAAAAGTGTTGGCGTCGGCTAACAAGTTACAGGCTATTGGCTGCTTTTGCATCGGTGTTAACCAGATCGATCTGCAGGCTGCTACAAAATACGGGATAACTGTTTTTAATGCACCCTATAGTAATACAAGAAGTGTCGCAGAGCTTGTTATTGGTGCGTCTATTATGTTAATCCGTCGGATTCCTGATAAAAATAATGCTGCTCACAAAGGAGTTTGGATGAAAGAAGCAAAAGGGAGTTATGAGCTACGTGGAAAAACATTAGGAATTATTGGATATGGAAATATTGGAAGTCAGTTAAGCATTTTGGCGGAAGCTTTAGGCATGAAAGTGCTGTTTTATGATGTAGAGACTAAAATGCCGCTTGGCAATGCAGTTTCGGTAAAAACGTTGCCAGAACTTGTTTCCAATGCTGATGTCATTTCATTACACGTACCGGAAACTCCTGCTACCAAAAACATCATAAATGCTGAGCTGTTGGCAGCCTTTAAAAAAGGCTCTATACTTATTAATTATGCCAGGGGAAAGGTAGTAGATCTCGATGCACTCACTGCAAGCCTAACTGCAGGTCGTTTGGCCGGTGCCGCAATCGACGTCTTTCCACTCGAACCGGAGAAGAACGGAGATAAGTTCACTACACCACTGCAAAATATTCCTAACGTTTTACTTACTCCTCATATAGGCGGAAGCACAGAAGAAGCTCAACAAAATATAGGTGAAGACGTGAGCAACAAACTTTTTCAATTTTTAGAAAAAGGCATAACAAATGGCTCTCATACCGTTCCTTCACTTGCGTTGCCGCCTCAGGAGAACACTCACCGGATTTTACATGTTCATAAAAACGTTCCGGGAGTATTAAGCGCTATCAACACACAACTTTCTTCAAACGATATCAACATAATTGCCCAGTATCTTAAAACAAATGATGAAATAGGGTATGTGGTACTTGATGTTGACAAAAAACTTTCAGCGCAGGCAGTCGAACTTCTAAAAGATGTTAGAGAAACAATCAAGGTAAGGTTACTGTATTAGGTTGTTGAAGAATGTAATTCGGGTAATTATAGAAATTGTAGCCGTTACCACCCATTTTAGTAAAAAGCTCCTTAGGCAGGCGGGCAAGAGGTTTGCATCTGGAAGACAAACACAAGGAATATTTTTAAACTTTTAGGAATAAATGAAAGTTATACGCTTCTTAGTGTAAAAAAGCAATTATGAAAATAGTTATTCTAGGTGCAGGCTTTGCTGGCATTAAGCTGGCTCGTAGTCTCAATGATAAGGCCGGCTTTGAAGTTCTTCTGATTGATAAGTTTAATTATCATCAATTTCAACCCTTGTTTTACCAGGTAGCAACAGGCGGTTTAGATGCAAGCAATATCTCTTTCCCTTTGAGGAAGGTGTTTCATAAAAGTAAAAATGTAAGAATCAGGCTAACAAAGGTGATTGGAGTAGTTCCTTCAGAAAACAAAATTAAAACAGAAGCCGGAGATATAGAATATGATAAGCTAGTTATAGCTTCAGGTGCTGATACAAATTTTTTCGGGAATCAAAAGTTGATAGAATACTCTTTCCCAATGAAATCAACTATAGAGGCCCTTCAGTTGAGGCACAGACTAATTGAAAATTTCGAAAATGTAGTTCTTATTGATGATCAGGAGGGAATACAAAAATTAATGACAGTTGTTATTGTAGGAGGCGGGCCAACGGGTGTTGAGTTGGGCGGGGCAATTGCAGAAATGAAAAAATACAATCTCCCGAACGATTACCCGGAAATTGATTTTTCAAAAATGAAAATTTACCTTCTTGAAGGTACGGGAGCAACGCTAGGTACTATGAGTAAGAAATCGCAGGAGCAATCTCAAAAATATCTGGAAAAGCTAGGCGTAACAGTGATGCTAAATACGGTTCTAAAAGATTATGATGGAGAAACAGCAACATTAAGTAGCGGTGATACCATTAGAACATCCACTGTAATTTGGGCTGCGGGAATTAAAGGGAATGTACCTGAAGGAATTGACCCCTCGCTAATAGTCAGAGGAAACAGAATAAAAGTGGACAGGTATAATAAAGTTTTAGATGAACAAAATATTTATGCTGTAGGTGATGTTGCTTATATGGAGACACCTGATTATCCCAAAGGTCATCCTCAGGTGGCCACTGTGGCAATCAACCAGGCAAAAAATCTTGCAAACAATTTACGAAGATTGGAAATGAAATCTGCTACGGATTTGCTTGAAGAATTTGAGTACCACGACAAAGGAAGCATGGCGACAGTTGGACGAAATTTGGCAGTAGTCGATATACCGAAGCCAAAGCTTCATTTTGGCGGCTTTTTCGCCTGGCTCATCTGGATGTTTCTTCACCTTGTTCTAATACTAGGTGTCAAGAACAAAATTCAGGTTTTCATAAACTGGATGTATAATTATATTACTTACGATCAAAGCCTTCGTTTAATATTCAAAGTTTTTTACAAGCCCAGAACACCTCAAAAAGAGATAGAATATATCAAAACCTGATCATTTTACAATTAGTTTTTTTTTTAAATAGCTTTTGCTGTCGACTGCACGAAAACCACTTAAAATGTTAAAATAAAAAAACATTTTATTAAGGGTTGGTTTCCGGCGAGTGTAAGGAATTCAGTCAAAGTTCTCAATTAATAAGCATTATGTTAGTCAGGTTTGCTTGGGTGTCAGCATATTTTGTTGTGTTGGCAAGCAATTGGTTTTTTTGAAGCGTGGCAGACTGCATTCTGTTGTATCAAGTCAGTTTTTGTGAGGTGAAAGAGTGGGCTTGCTGCAAGGGTACGCAAGCTTTTTTTGAACTATCAGGTTTTTCTTGAATAATTATTTGCAACTACCCATAACAAAAATCGTTTTTGTGCTCTCCATTTTTTGCTGTGTGACAAGCTCGTTTATATATTCGTTCCCATGGTAAAGTAAAGACGGATTATAGTCTGCACCATCTGGCCATACAAGGCTAACAGTCTATGCACTTCATTCCCCCAAAATTTTATATTACCACCTGTTTACAATACTTATGGTTATTCAGACAAATGCATCTTTTATATTTGCCATCATTTGAAATGCAAAAAGAAAAAACACTCATTTAATAATGCTTCCTATTTTATTTTACAACCAGCTTGACAGCAAGAGTGTACAGAAGAACTTTGATAAGGTTTTGCAGCAGTTGACCAGGGGCGACTTTAAAAGCGCTGATGTACGCAAAATGACGAATACCGGTTATTACCGTGCAAGGCTCACCATTAAAGACCGCCTGTTGTTTACGCTGGCCTCTTATAACCAAAAAAAATACTTATTGCTGCTGGAGGTGATACAACATCACGATTATGCCAAATCACGATTTCTGCGGGGAGCTCAACTGCCGCCGGAGGAAGCGATGCAACCCTTGGCCCGTGCAGAAGATGTACCGCAAAACGAAATAAAACAACTGAATTACATCAATGAATCAGTACATAGCATTCATGTGCTGAATAAATTTATTTCGTTCGACGATACACAGCAGGCGATCTTCGGGGTGCATCCGCCATTGATTATTATCGGGTCGGCAGGCAGTGGCAAAACGGTGCTGGTTTTGGAAAAGCTGAAGCAGCTTAAAGGCAATGTTGCCTATATTTCGCTAAGCAATTACCTGGTAGAAAATGCACGCAAAATATATTTTTCAAACGGCTACGAAAATGAAGACAGCGAAGTGGACTTCCTGTCGTTTCAGCAATATTTGGAATCGTGGCAGATACCTGAAGGCAAAGAAATTAATTTCAGGGCTTTTGAGCAATGGTTTAACAAGCATGCCCAGCACGTTAAAATAAATGAGCCTTACCGCTTGTACGAAGAATTTAAAGGTGTGCTTACCGGCTCTCCGCTTCATACTGCATATTTGAGCAAAGAAGAATACCTGTTGCTTGGTATTAAGCAATCCATTTTTACGTCAGATAAGCGCGAACAGGTCTATAGCCTGTTTACAAAATATCTGCAATGGATGAAAGAGAATAGTTATTACGACAGTAATATGCTTTCGTTTGAGTACCTGCAGTTGGTGAAGCCGCGATACGATTATGTAATGATAGATGAAGTGCAGGACATTACCGGCATACAGTTAAAGTGCATCATGCAGTCGCTCAACAATAAATCTCATTTTATACTTACAGGCGACAGCAATCAGATTGTACACCCCAATTTTTTTTCGTGGTCAAAAATAAAGACCTACCTGTACCAGCACGGAACAGATAATAAGCAAGTACGCATACTTCAAACCAATTACCGCAATTCTCCTGAAGTAGTCAGGCTGTCGAACACTTTGCTTAAAATAAAAAATCTGCGCTTTGGCTCCATTGATAAAGAAAGTAATTATCTCATCAATACCATTTCAACGCAAAAGGGCGAGGTGTTGCTGATGCAGGATGATGATAAAGTAAAAGCCGAACTAAATCGCAAAACGCAAAACTCCACTCATTATGCTGTCATTGTTGCCGATAATCATTTGAAAGAAGAAGCGAGGCGATATTTTAAAACTCCGCTTATTTTCTCAGTACAGGAAGCCAAAGGCTTGGAATATGAAAACGTGATATTGCTCAATTTTATTTCTGCTAACCCTGCAGAGTTTAAAGAAATCATTAATGGTGTGCAGGCATCAGACTTACTAAACGATACATTGGAGTATGCAAGAGCGGCCGATAAGAGTGATAAAGATGCCGAAATCTATAAGTTTTACGTCAACTCGTTTTATGTAGCCATTACCCGCTCTGTCAAAAATATTTACCTGTTCGAGAAGCAGGTTAATCACCCAGCCCTGGAATTGCTGGCATTAAAAGAACTTACAAAGCCACTGCAGGTTGCAGAGCAAAAATCAGATAAGCATGAATGGCTCGAAGAAGCCCGGCGCCTCGAAGAGCAGGGCAAGCATGAACAGGCCGAACAGATACGTGCCAAATATATGGGTTACGAATACATTAGTCCGGAACAATTGGAACAGATAAAAATACTGGCCCTTGACCCTGCAAAAAAGGAGCATGAAGTAAAACATCAACGAAAGCAATTGTTTCAATATGCCCTTACACATCATCGTACTGACTGGATAGACCAGTTAGCTAAGCTGCAGTTGCAGCGGGCAATGCAGTACATGAAAGAACTGCGCAACGATGGTAAGGAATATGCAAAGAACTGCCGCCTCGGCCGCAAGGAAGAGGTAAAACGGATCGTGCAAAAATATGGGCCTGATTTTGCCGCCCCCGAAACTTCGCATACAGGCCTTATGGTTGCCCTTCATCATGGGCAGGATGCAGTAGTCACCCTGTTATTGCAGTTAGAAGCTGACATTACTAAACCCGACATGAAAGGTCTGCTGGCGATTGACTATTTGCTGCAGGGCTATTATAAAAATGTAATTTTCCGCCACACATTTACAGCCGGAAAAAATGCGCTGATACAATATTGGCACCTTGTAAAACCAACATCCATTACCATACAGGAAGAGCGTCGAAGACTGAATATTGGCGCACATTCCATGGCTTTTTTCCTGCTCGTTTGTATGCGTAGTATAGAGCAGGAAATGATGGTTAAAGTTACAGCGCGGTTTAAAGATGCTATACGAAAG
>JBBPZJ010000379.1:0-15350 GCA_038199395.1 Chitinophagales bacterium | reverse complement strand
ATAGTACTTTAAAACCCCTGATGAAGCTAAAAAGATAGGTGCAGGTGAAAAACAAAAAAAGGTTTGCAAACAAATTACCAAAATACTGGGCGGCAATTAATGCTATATCTGAAGTCGAAAAAAATCTAAAAAATACCATCAACTTACTATATCCAACCGGCCTGAAAGTTACTGGCTGGCCAGTTCTGGCAGCCCCTACCCAGGTGAAAGAGTCTGAGTAGTAACTAGGAACAGGGTAAATGAAACGAAGCGCAATAAAATAAACAACGCCTGTAATTACAGCGGATAAAAACCACGTTTTATTTTCATTTGTTAAAAGGTATTTTTTAAATGATTCCGGGTAATACTTCATGCTGCTCAATTGATCTCTTTCCTCAAGGTTTAAAGCTTGTTAGTATCTCTGCGAAAATTGGCCAAAGTTAAACGAAAGAAAAGATGGAATACCAGGCAACATGGTAAACTAAAATAGCAGAATGAAATCATCCGGTTAAAAAAACAGCTATAGCAAAAAATGCTATAGCTGCAGCAGGGCTCTTCCGGTGTTATCCAATAATCGACTTGATTGTTTTTAAAGGTATTACAGCCCAGTCGGGACGGTTTTTAAGCTCGTAATTAAGATCGTATAATGCTTTTTCAAGCATATAAGTATCCACCATCATCTGAAAGTCCTTTTTATCAGCAGGAATAAATAAACTTTCTTTAACCGTATCAAGATATGCTTTCATAAAGAAAGATACCATGTAATGAGACCACAAGCGGGCAAAAGGCAGCAGACTGTTTATGTTATCTTTTTCAACGTGAGTAGTTTTAAGAAAACCATCATAGGCAACGTTTCTAAATGAACGAATCATCGCTGCTATATCACGCAGAGGTGACCTTTTTAGCCTGCGATCACTAAAGCTTCTTACAGGATCGCCACCAAAGTCGGTAATGACTACATCTTTACCTGTAAACAGAACTTGCCCCAGGTGAAAATTACCGTGAATTCTAATCTTAATTACATCCAGTTTTTTGGCGTAGATCCTCTTTAATATTTCCAGCACATCCTCTTTCTTATTGTAAAATTCCAGTAAATCCTGTTGGATCATATCCGGATATTCGTCGAGGTAGGCGATTTTATTTTCATACACCTCCCTCACTAGCGACTGCATAGATGAAAATAATGAGCGTTGATAATGCAACGAAAAATCTTCGGGAGCAAAGTCTTTAAGACCGGCACCGGCAGCAAGTGCCAAATGCATTTCGCCTGTCCTAATACCTATCAGGCGTGCCTGTTCGGTTGCTGTGCCGCCTAATAAAATCTGCAGTTCATTAGGCAGTTCATCGTAACCGACGGGCTCAGTCAGGCTTCCAATTAATTGATGAGACTGAAGCAAGCCCGTATCAAGAGATAGAATTCTTTCAATATAGTTATTAACCCTGGTCAACATAAAGCTATAAGCGTCTCCATGATTCTCTATTAAAACCTGTAACATGCCTAATGCTATGGTATCATCTTCGAATTTCCACTCTATAGACCCTGCAAACTTCGGCACATATTCAAACCTTGCCTTCTCAGACAGGTAGCGGGTTATTTCAAGGTCAGGATTGGTCGTAGGATCAATCTTTCTATACATCTTCAATTGAAATCCGTTATCATAAGTTATAGCGGTAAACCCATCTTCGGTATAGATTTTCGATTTCAATTCATCCAACTTTTCAACCTCATTCTGCAATTGCTTATTGCCAGAAAATTCAATACTACTGCGTTCTAATTCAATTGCCTCATTCCTTGTCATTTTCTCAAGCAAAAGGCGCTGCAGCTCAGGGGTAAATAAGGCATCAACAAGAAGTCCTTCTTTATCTCCAACTTTTAAAACTGCAATGATTGCCTGCGGGCAATTTGATCCAAGCCTTTGAGCAAGTTTTTCTGTGGCAAAAGTGATCGGTAACTGGTAAGATTCAGGTAGCCCGGTCTCAAACCGAACTTCTATCAGAAGCAAAACAGTATCTCCCTCCACTGCAGAAACAGTAGCATGATTGGTTATTACAATATTGTTGATTGTATTGCTCCTTCCTGTATACCAGTCGGTTTTGGTTAAATAACTTCCTAAAATATTACTTTGCAGCTCCTCTAAAATTTTGGGATTAGTTATCTCGTTCCATTCACTTAATTGCAATGATGGCAAGCTTTGTAATTCCTGCGCATCAACATTGGTTTTATGAAGAACAAACCACTCATAAGCATGCGAGCCAAGGGTAAAAAAGTAAGGAGTATCTTCTTTAATTATGGGAAACTTATTCTTGCTAAAAACTTCAACAGGTACGTAACCTTTAAATGCAGAAAGATCTACTTCTGCTGCTTGTGAGTACTTTGAAAGATTTGCGATAATAAACAACGTTTCATCTTTATAACTACGTGTAAATGCGAGAACTTTTGGATTACGAACATTTACGAACTGCAAATCGCCCCTTCCAAAACTTTTAAACTTTTTTCGAATACTTATCATCCGCTTCATGAACCAGAACAAAGAAGAGGTATTAGATCGCTGCATCTCTACGTTTACCGATTCATAGTTGTAGCTGGGATCAAGAATTACAGGGAGATATAATTTTTGCGGGTTTGCAGCAGAAAAACCTGCATTCCGGTCGGGAGACCATTGCATAGGAGTACGAACTCCATCCCTGTCTCCAAGGTAGAAGTTGTCGCCCATTCCTATTTCATCTCCATAATAAATTACCGGAGTTCCCGGCATAGAAAATAAGAGGCAGTTCATCAACTCAATCCTTCTTCTGTTGTTATCCATTAACGGGGCGAGGCGGTGCCTGATACCAAGATTAATTTTTGCCTTTGGGTCTTTTGCATACACCTTGTACATGTAATCACGCTCTTCATCTGTCACCATCTCGAGTGTTAACTCGTCGTGATTTCTTAAGAACATGGCCCACTGGCAATTGTCTGGTATTGCAGGAGTTTGGTCGAAAATGTCGGTGATAGGGTACCTGTCTTCCATTTGCAATGCCATAAACATTCTGGGCATCAGAGGAAAGTGATAATTCATGTGGCACTCGTCTCCATTTCCAAAGTACGATGCTGAATCTTCGGGCCACATGTTTGCTTCAGCAAGAAACACGGTTCTGGGATGATATTGATCAATATGAGCTCGCAGCTTTTTTAAAAATGCATGGGTTTCAGGCAGGTTTTCTCCATTTGTTCCTTCACGTTCAAATAGGTATGGTACAGCGTCCAGCCTGAAACCATCGACTCCCATATCACACCAAAAGTCAAGTACTTTTATAACCTCCTTCTGTACCAATGGACTATCATAATTCAAGTCTGGTTGATGGTGGAAAAATCGATGCCAGTAGTACTGCTGTGCAACAGGGTCCCACGTCCAGTTACTGGCTTCGTAATCAGTAAAAATAATCCGTACATCTTTCCATTTGTTAGGATCATCTGACCACACATAAAAATCTCTTTCAGGTGAACCTTTTGGTGCAGCACGTGCTCTTTGGAACCACGGATGCTGATCAGAAGTATGATTAATTACAAGCTCTGTTATCACCTTCAGGTTTCGCTTATGCGCCTCAACCATAAACTCCTTAAACTGCTTAATGTTTCCATAGCGTGGATGGATGCTGTAGTAATCAGCTATATCGTAGCCGTCATCTTTTAAAGGCGACGGATAAAAAGGAAGTACCCAAATTGCTGTCACCCCCAGATCCTGCAAGTAATCGAGTTTAGTCATTAGCCCCTCAAAATCCCCAATCCCATCTCCGTTAGCATCGCAAAATGCTTTTATGTGTAATTCATATATGATAGCATCTTTATACCAGAGTAGTTTATCGTCTGCTGCCAAATTATTTACCATAAGTATTCCTTTTTTATTTAGTGCAGATATGAGCATAATTTGCGTGCCACTATGCCGGAGGGAATGTAAAAACCAGGTAAAGAAAATATCAATAAATTTGAGGAGATCTCTTAATTCTTCATTTTTCCACTTATCAAAAATTAATTATGAAGATAGTATTCGCTTTTTTAATAGCCGCTTCTATAAGTGTTATTGCAGCAGCTCAACCCCCTAAAGTTCCTGCTGCTTCAGGAAGTACATTTGGTGAAAAAATCACTGCTGACCGGGCCATAACTGTTGACCGGTTGCAAGAAATTTTGGTTAGTAAGGCTGAAGACAGCAGGAAAATGGATGTAAAAATAAAGGGAGTAGTAACAGATGTATGCACTATAGAAGGATGCTGGATTAAAGTTCAGTCTGCTGATGGTCAAATAATGGTTAAGATGAAAGACCATAAGTTTACAGTGCCGGTAGCATTAAATGGCAAAACAGTAGTAATAGGTGGAAGTGCCGAAGAAAAAACTACTTCAGTTGAACAATTAAAACATTATGCCGAAGATGCAGGCAAAAGCAAGGCTGAGATAGCAGCCATAAAAGAACCTAAAAAAGAAATTATTGTGGATGCTAAAGGACTAATGGTTCTATAAGAAATAAAAAAGTTCGAGGTAAGTATTAATGTTAAGCAGATTAGGATAAGTATATTTCTATTCCGATATTCTTATAAATATCTCTCTTTAACAATATTCATATGATGAAGTATGTGACCAAAAATTATAAACGAAATTGCGATGGTTGTATTGGGATGACCGTTGGTAACTCCGGCTTGCTGGAGATGATCGGGAGTAAAACTGTGCAATAACAAGTCAGTTGATTTTCTTACAGCCTTAAATTCCTCCAGCAAACTCTCCCAACTTCTTGCCCCGGCATTACTTGCTATAGCATAAGTACCTTCATCAAAACCAGGCAGGGGAGTTTTATCGTGCCTTGCTATTCGTAACGCCCGGTAAGCAAAAATTCGTTCTGTGTCAATAATATGCTGCAGCATTTCCTTTATGCTCCACTTTCCTTCAGCGTATTTAAAGTCTACTTTTCCCTTTGGTACTTCTTCGAAAAAGTATACAAATTCAGCACTATACTTTGCTATTGCTTCCTCTACAGTATCTGTAAGAACAAGATTGATATAGTTAGAAAAATAGGGAGGATAAGTGCCGGCTGTCAGAGTAGGCATATTATTTTTTTACAGGCATGTTTTTAAAAGTAGGTTTTGGCAGTGCCTCTTTATTTAATTCCTTTTTTTCAGGCTGCATTGTCATTGCCATTTTTACCGCATTGTAGGCGTTTATCACTCCTCCTGAGGTACTTAATTCTGTAAATGAAATCCTTTCTTTTGTACCGGGTTTGGTCACCTGCAAAGCGGGATCTGCGACCGAAGATTTTTCTATCACATATTTAACCTGACTGGCAGAAAGCTTAGGAAAATAAGAGCGGATAACAGCGGCAACACCTGCTACCACCGGCGAGGCCATACTTGTACCTTTTAAAAAACCATAAGAACTTTTGCCTGGAAGTGTGGAATAAATTTTTACCCCAGGCGCAAATACATCTACTGTGCTTTTACCATAGTTGCTAAAATCAGCTACATAATCACCACTGACTCTAGGGTCACTGCTGGCCCCTACCGTGATAAAATTAGAAGCCTTTCTACGCAGCACTTTCAATTCAGGATTAGGAAAATTACCTGTAGAGTCGGTATTCTCTCCATCATTTCCGGCAGCATGAATGATTAAAACATCTTTTAATTCCGCATATCTCACAGCATCATCCACCCACTTCTTTTCAGGAGACAACCCCTTGCCAAAGCTCATGTTTATTACTTTGGCTCCGTTATCAACTGCGTACTTTATTGCAAGGGCAATATCTTTATCATATTCATCTCCGTCTGGTACTGCTCTTATCATCATCACCTTTACATTTTGAGCCACCCCGTCGGCCCCAATTCCATTATTTCTTTGAGCGCCTATTATTCCTGCAACGTGAGTGCCATGCATAGGCGAAGGACCCATAACATCATTATTACCATAAAACCGGTCGTTGATGTTGTTGTAATTATCTTTTACGATTTCTCCTCTGTAATTTTCAGGTGCTTTTTCTTTAGCTTCCTGCGCTTTTTTCTTTTGATCAATATACTCTTCCAGCTCAGTAAAAATGGTGGCGTTCGAATCTTCGGTATCAATGCCCGTGAGTTTTATAAAGTTGATGTATCCTAATTTTGCTCTTTGTGCTTGTGACGTAGCCGGAGTATATTTTTCAAGATCAGAAACCGTAAATGTGTCCTTCTTCATTTCCTCCCTCAACACTTTTTCATGCTTTTTCACCGCTTTATAAGCCATCTCAAGAAACATTAGTTCCATCTGTTCTTCAGGCTTTCCATTCACAATATTTGATGCTTGTTTCCAAAGCTCGTATTCTTCCTTATCATCGACCGACAAATTAGCTTCACTAAGCTGCTTATTATCAAATTTATTTTTATATCGATGATAAATCCGGCTTGCTTCTGCTGATTCTGTTTTTACATTTCTGCCATCTTTGCCGCCCAAAAAATTCCATCCATAAACATCATCGATGTAGCCATTGCCATCTTCATCAACTCCGTTTCCCGGAATTTCTTTAGTGTTTTTCCATAAGATATTCTTAAGATCCTCATTGGTAGTATCAACGCCGCTGTCGATGACTGCTACAATAACCGGCGTACTCTTTTTGCCCTTTAAAAACTCGTAAGTTTTATTTATGCTAATTCCATGAAAGCTATCCGACAAAGCATCTTGCAGATGCCAGCCTTTTAGAGCATCTGTTTGTCCAAAACCAAAAGAAGAGATCAGTAAAAAACCTGCTAAAAGAATATTTTTGAGACTGCGCATGATATCGATCCTATTTAAGATTGTACAAATCTCTGCAAAGGTTTTTAATAAAAATGCCTGCAGAAGAAGTTTTAGGAATTAATTAAGCGCAAGCATCTCGGGCTTTTTTTGCGGCCTGCTGCCACATTAGGTTCTGCTAAAATTGTCAATTTTGATTTTAACTTACTTTATAAAATCTTCTGCTTCTATAACAATACAGGAAGGTTTTTTTCATTATTAGAAACAAATGTGCTTATCGCTTCATCTTCTTCGGTGCGTTTTAAGAAAGTTGTTTCACACAAACTTTTTTTACAGCGGCTAAAAAGAGTGGCTCCGCTTTCTACAATTGAGAGTTCTAATTTGCATTTACATGAACCTGCCCGTATAGCTTTCCTTTACTTTTTTTAACTCTAATGGTGGGCCACAAAAAACAAGATTACCGCCCTTATCTCCGGCTTCGGGACCAAGATCTATTACCCAGTCGGCGCTTCTGATAACATCCGTATTATGTTCAATAACCAGTATAGAATGCCCCTGTTCGATTAGTGCATTGAAAGAAGTAAGCAATTTTTTTATGTCATGAAAATGAAGACCTGTGGTAGGTTCATCAAAAATAAAAAGAACACGTCCTATGCCTTTTCCTTTTCCGAGAAAACTTGCCAGCTTTACCCTTTGAGCTTCACCTCCGCTTAAGGTATCACTGCTCTGGCCCAGCTTAATATATCCCAGTCCCACGTCGTGCAGTGGCTGTATTGCTTTGGCAATACCTTTTTCATCTTTGAAAAATTCAATTGCCTCATCTACACTCATGTTCAGCACATCATAAATGTTCTTCATTTTGTATGTTACTTCGAGTACCTCTTCCTTAAATCGCTTGCCATTGCAAACATCACAGACCAGATGCACGTCGGCTAGAAACTGCATTTCAACCACTTGCTCGCCTTCTCCTTTGCAAGCATCACACCGACCTCCGTCTACATTAAAAGAGTAATGTTTTGGTTGAAAACCACGCATTTTTGCGAGGGGTTGCTTTGCAAATACATCTCTAATTTCATCATACGCTTTTATATAGGTTACGGGATTGCTGCGCGACGATTTACCAATAGGATTTTGATCAATCATTTCTACTTGTGAAATGTATTTGGTATCTCCTGAAAGTGCTTTATAGAAACCTACTTTTTCAGCAAACTCACCTTTTAACTTTTTTAAAGCCGGATATAGAATTTGCTTGATCAAGGTTGTTTTACCACTGCCGCTAACGCCTGTAACTACACAAAAAACGTTAAGCGGAAATTGAACAGTAATATCTTTTAGATTATTGTGTCTTGCATTATGAACAGTAATGTTATGACTGGAAGCTCGGGTATCTGTCGGAGGTTCAATTTGAAGTTCTCCTTTAAGATATTTACCCGTTAAACTTTCACTATTTGAAACAATTTCATTATAATTCCCTTCGGCGACAATCTCGCCGCCAAGGTGGCTTGCAAAAGGCCCCATATCGATTATGTGGTCTGCTTCCCGCATCATCATTTCATCATGTTCTACCACAACTACTGTGTTACCCAGGTCTCTTAGTTCTTTTAAAACCTTTATTAATCTTTCGGTATCTCTGCTATGAAGGCCGATGGAAGGCTCATCTAAGATGTACAATGAGTTAGTAAGATTACTACCAAGACTCCTTGTTAGTTGAATTCGTTGGCTTTCTCCCCCGCTTAAACTATTAGCAAGCCTATTTAGGGTGAGATAACCAAGACCTACCTCTAGTAAAGTCCTGATCCGGTTATTTATTTCGAGCAAAATTCTTTTAGACACCTGTTTGTCATATTCACTCAAATTCAAATGGTTAAACCATTCATACAAGTCTTTTACCGGCAATTGGCAGAGTTGGCCAATGTGCATTCCTTCAACTTGTACATATAAAGCTTCTTTTCTTAACCGATATCCTTCGCATTCGGTACAAGCCGTTCTTCCCCGATACCGGCTTAACATTACCCTGTATTGAACTTTGTATAAGTTTTGTTCTACTTCTTTGAAAAAGGCGTTGATGCCTTCCGCATATCTGTTTCCCTTCCAGAGTACTTCATATTGTTCCTTTGTAAGATCTGCAATGGCAGTATGAACAGGAAAGTCAAAGCTTCGGGCTGCACGTATAAAATTCTCTTTCCACAGTCCCATTTTTTCGCCTTTCCAGGGTGCCACTCCGCCTTCATACACGCTGAGTCTTTTATCGGGAATTACAAGATCGGGGTCTATACCGAGAACCATACCAAAACCTTCACAAACAGGACAGGCACCAAAGGGATTATTAAAAGAAAATAGATTTGGCACAGGTTCTTCAAATTGTATCCCATCTAGCTCGAACTTATTACTGAAGTGTAACAATTTTTCGCCGACCCTCAAGTAAATCTCACCTTCACCTTCGTAAAAAGCAGTACCAATACTGTCACTTAATCTATGTATGTCGTCCTCGTCAAAATCTTTCTTTACGATCCGGTCAACAAGAATATATGTCGATAAAGTTTTGTTTTCCGCTAACTGAACACCAACTTTTTGTTCCAGGTCCTCATCTGTTTTTTCAAGCAAATCCTCGATTCGAATCATCTCCCCTTCATCCTTTCCCTCCCCACTTACCCAGCTATACATTCTGCTAAAACCCTTCTGCAACAAAATATTCAACTCCTCTCTAACCTGCCTGTTGGCATGTTGCTTAAATACTGCGAGCATCAATACCCTGCTGCCTTCTTCTAATTTTCCGATAGCTTCTATAACATCTTTTACATCATCTTTTTTCACCTCTCTGCCACTGACCGGGGATATAGTGTGCCCTGCTCTTGCAAATAGCAATCTCAGGTAATCGTAGATCTCTGTCATACTGCCAACAGTACTCCGTGGGGTACGGGTAATAACTTTTTGCTCAATTGCAATTGCCGGACATAACCCTTTTATAAAATCAACATCCGGTTTATTCATCCTGGCCATAAATTGTCTTGCATATGCACTCAGGCTTTCCGCATATCGTCTCTGCCCTTCTGCAAATAACGTGTCTATCGTTAAAGATGATTTTCCTGAACCAGAGACACCAGTTACAACAATAAATTTGTTTCGTGGAAATTCAACTGTTACGTTTTTTAGATTATGTGTTCTTGCACCTTTTACAAGTATGTTTTCATTTGCCCTTCTTGCTGATTTTTCTTTAACAGCTTTAACAGAAGCTGAAGTGTTTTTGGCCATAGTGACAAAATTATAAACAATAAAGAGGTCGTATCATAATTAGTATAATCCTTTATGTTAATCATTAAAGTTTCTAATATAAATAGCGACAGTATTAATAGCATTACAAAGTTTATTTCTGCCCGAGGTTTTTATTGTTCCATCACAGAGAAAACCTTCATGGATTTTACAGATATGGGAAATAAAATTTTTTCACTTTCTTTATTGCTGATTTTCAATATTTTAGCTATATATAAATAGAATGTTTTAAACAAAAGCCTATTTTTAATTTTTGAAGTCCGTCTTTTTGGGGTATCATTTTAACTGCTACAATTAGTAGCTGTCTCTTCTTTGCCTTTATTTTACATAGTGTTATTGAAGATGGGAATGGCAAATGTTTTTTCTGTCGACAATAATCGAGACAATAAGTTTTAAAATTCAATATCCTAATAAAACCAATTCCAGTATCCAAATCATAATCAAATGAAAAACCTATCTAAACTCACCGACAACCAACTTGTACAATGCTTTCGAAATGGCAACAATAATGCTCTGGAAATCTTAGTTGGCAGATACAAGGAAAAAATCTTTTCTACTATTTTATTTCTTGTAAAAGATAAATTTTTAGCAGAGGATCTTTTTCAAGATGCTTTTATAAAAATAATTGATACGATCCGTAATAACCGTTATACTGAAGAAGGCAAATTCTTGCCTTGGGCAGTCCGCATTGCTCACAATCTTTGTGTTGATCATTTCAGGAAAGTAAAAAGAGCCCCTGTTGTTCAAACCAGTGATGATAGTGATATTTTTAACTTGTTCAACTCCAATGAAGAGGGGGCAGATAAAAAACTAGTGCAAGAGGAAACCAGGGAAAGAGTGAAGATTATGCTTAATCTGCTGCCGCAGGAGCAAAGAGAAGTAATCGTACTACGTCACTATGCAGACCTTAGTTTTAAAGAAATTGCTGAAGTATCAAATTGTAGTATAAATACATGCCTTGGCAGAATGCGCTACGGATTGATAAACATGCGCAGGATACTTACAGAAAAGCAAATTGCATTATAATAAAGCAACGTTCCTAATAATAAAAGTCTCCGGGAACAACGGGGACTTTTTTGTTTTTATGTCGTTGGTAGGAGTTATATTATTACTCGTATTCTTTTGGAAAAAATACACACGGCAGTTCGAAGATGGAATACGGAATTCTTCTACAGAAGCTATAAGAAGATGGTCTTTTGGTGCCTATAATTTCCCCTCAAATTTCTTTTTTACATTATCCAAATGGTTGATGAACTTCTGCACATTTGAGTCATAGCCATATTTAATATCACTTAAAGGATTTCCATTTAAGTCAAGGAACATATATAAAGGCTGCGCATTAAAACCAAATTTTGCTATCTCATAATCTTTATTTTTATCTCCTACAGTTATTATTTTCTCGCCTGCCTTGTTAGTATATTGCTCATTGTCGGGCAATTCTGTTGATTCGTCTACATACAAACTTATTAATACAAAACCTTCCTTTATTCTTCTTAATACTTCGGGATTTGACCATACTTCAGCTTCCATTTTACGGCAGTTTGCACAACTGTGTCCGGTAAAGTCTAACATAACAGGTTTGTTTAAAGCCTTTGCAGCAGCCATTCCTTCATCTAAATCAAAATAACCGGGAAGATGGTAGGGAGTATGTAATTTGTCTACATATTTTTTAGCTGGTTGAGCACCTCCTGATGGCACCCCTGAACTTATTCCGGAAGTTTTCAAATCGTCCAATTGGTACTTAAGCTCCTGCAAATTGAAATCCTGTGTGCTGGTATGGGGAAGCCAACCACCTATTCCTTTAAGGGGAGCTCCCCACAAGCCGGGGAATAAGTATAATGCAAAACAGAAAGATGCAATGGCGAAAAATAAGCGCGGTACAGTTATAAACGGAAGATCACTGTCATGACTGAACTTTAGCTTGCCTAGCAAGTATAGCCCTTGTAGCGTAAAAATTACGATCCAGATAATGAGGAAGACTTCCCTGTCTAGCAACCTCCAGTGATAGGCCAAATCCACATTGGATAAAAACTTCATTGCGAGGGCTAGTTCTATGAAACCAAAAGTTACCTTAACCGTATTAAGCCACCCTCCACTTTTAGGCAGAGATTTAAGCATCGATGGGAAATAGGCAAACAAAGAGAAGGGCAAAGCTAATCCTAACCCAAAACCCAACATGCCCATCACCGGTGCCATTGTTACTCCTTGAGTAGCTGTTTTACCCAACAAAGTTCCTACGATCGGCCCGGTGCAACTGAAACTTACAATTACAAGTGTCAAGGCCATGAAAAAGATGCCCGCTAAGCCGCCTTTGCTCGCTTTTTCATCTGCTTTATTAGCCCAGCTATTAGGCAGAGAAATATCAAACGCTCCAAAAAAGGATATGGCAAAAAGTATAAAAATGGTGAAAAATAGCAAGTTCGTGACTGGATGAGTAGAAATGTTGTACAGTGCATTTCCGCCAAAGATCAAGGTAATAATGAGTGTTGGGATAGTGTAGATTAGAATGATAGACAGCGAATACCATGTAGCATTTCGCAAACCTTCAGCCCTTGATTTGCTTCTCTTCAGAAAAAAACTTACAGTGACCGGTACCAAAGGAAATACACACGGAGTTAGCACAGCAAAAAGACCAGTTACCAGGCAAAGCAGGAATGTAGACCAAAGAGAAGAATTTTCTGGCTGCGGTATCACAGGCGAATTTGTTTGGTCAGCACCTTTTAGCTTAACAGAAAAAGCCTCTTCTCCTGTTGGAAATGTGTCTCCCGACGCAGCCAGCCATGTTACTGTACCTCTGATTTTTATACTGTCACCTGTAGGAATCTGCACTTTTTGTTTCCATTCTACGCTGTCGGTAAAAAATCTTACTTCTGCTTTTGCTGCAGAATTGAAACCTGTTTTTATTTTCCCTATTTCTATCAGGCTATCCTTCAAATATCTTTTAGACGCACTATCAAATTCAACCGAACTAACAAATGCATCTTCCGAAGATTTTTTTTGGATTGAAAATAATTGAACCTTTTCAGGAATTTTAGCCTTTATCCTAACAAATGCTTCGTTTCCCTCATGCTTTGCTACAAATGAAAACTGCACAGGTTTTATAACCTGTGCAGCTAAAGTATGCGAAATGAAAAAAAGTATGAGAATGAGAAAAGGCTTGAAAAATCTTGTCATCGCAGCTTTACATTATTAATTACAAAGAAACATTAAATGATTTCTTTGTTGGAGGAAGACATTGGCTATCATCACAAGTCATATATTCCACCGTCACATTTACGTTTGTCTTTACGTTTCCTTTCACTTTCACCAGTTGTACAAAATCTACCTTATCGCCAAAGTATTTAACCTTAGTATCGAACAATTTGTCATAATTTTCTTTTAGAACACCAGATTCCTTCACCTCTCCTTGAAAAGTTAGCAAAGGGTTTTTGGTAAATTTAAAGTTGGTTGCGACAGGGCCGCCTTCACCTGTTTTCTGGGAATAGATGTGCCATGGTTTTGGCATAGTAGCAGTAAGCACTATTTCGTAAGCTCCGGCTTTTTTTCTACTTGTTGCGGTCCATTTAACCGGATCTTTTACCTGCGCCATGCAATTAAAAGCGAACAAAACAGAAATAATAAAGAATATAGTTGTGCGATTCATGTTAATCGTTATTAAGTGGTTAAGTAACAAATAGGCAACCTTGATTTTGTTAGTTTAGTCCGAGCAGTTTAAAAACCTGCATTCCGTTTATATTTCCTAAAACAGGCGAAACGGCTCTTTCAGGATGTGGCATCATGCCAAAGACATTGTTTTCTTTGTTTCTGATACCCGCAATATTTCTCATAGCTCCATTTGGATTACTCATGGGTTCAATATTGCCCTTTTCATCACAATATCTAAAAATAACTTGTCCATTTCCTTCTAACTTGTCTAAAACATTCACCTCCGCATAATACCTTCCTTCGCCATGCGCAACAGGTATCACTAAGGGACTGTTATCTGAACCAGTAACATAAACATTTTTGCAAACGAACTGCTGTTGTGCATTTGGTAATAAAGCTCCCGGTAATAAGCCACTTTCGCAAAGAATTTGAAAGCCGTTACATACCCCTAGTACTTTTCCTCCTCTTTTTGCAAAGTTTATTACACTTTCCATCATAGGGCTAAACCGCGCTATTGCTCCACAACGCAGGTAATCTCCATATGAAAAGCCCCCTGGTAATACAATACAATCTTCCCTTGCAAACATGCTTACATCTTTTTCTTTGTGCCAAAGCATTACAACCTCTTTATCCAACTCGTTTTGAAGGGCGTCTTGCATGTCTCTGTCGCAATTTGAACCAGGGAAAACAACAATTCCAAATTTCATAAAAGGAAATTCTGGTGAAAAGCCAAAGGTAACCAGTCAATTGTAAATACTATTCTAATATTTAACTACTATTTTGTAAGAGGCAATTCAAGTATTCTACATCACCAAATACTGTTTCATCACTAATGAAAATTACGATTGATAAGTTTGCGAAAGGTAAAAGTAAAATATAGTGGTGATGTACTATAAAAGCAAATAGCCGGAAATGTATTTCCGGCTATTCTAAAAAAGTGGGTAATTGATTATTTTACTTCAACATCAGCACCAGCTTCTTTTAATTTGTTTGCAATTTCTTCAGCTTCAGCTTTAGCTATGCCTTCTTTGATTGGTTTTGGAGCTCCATCAACTAAGTCTTTAGCTTCTTTCAAGCCAAGACCAGTTAAATCTTTTACGATTTTAACTACTTGTAATTTAGCTGCACCACCGCTTTTCAAAATTACATCAAAAGCTGTTTTTTCTTCTGCAGCAGGAGCAGCAGGACCAGCAGCAGCAGGACCAGCAGCAGCTACAGCAGCAGCAGGTTCGATACCATAAGTATCTTTTAAAATTTTAGCTAATTCGTTAACTTCTTTTACTGTTAAGTTAACCAGTTGTTCTGCAAATGCATTTAAGTCTGCCATTGTTCAAATTTTTGCCGCCTTCATTGCCTGTGCTCCGGCGGAGTTTTTAAAAAAATTTGTGTATATCAACCATTCAGGCTTGGTTGAGTAATTTTTAAATTTGAAAATTTGAGAATGTGCTAATTTGAAAATGATAAAAACAGCTCTTCATTTTCAAATTTTCAAATTGAGGAATTTTCAAATTATGCTTCTTGTGGTTGTCTGTCTTCCAAAGCTTTTATCAAGCTTGCTAATTTACCACCGGCATTTAAGCCGCTGATGACATTCTTAGCAGGAGACTGCAACAATCCGATGATTTCGCCAATAAGTTCATTTTTGCTCTTAAGGGTTTTAAGTGCTTCAAGCTGGTCGTTTCCAACGAATACATCCATATCAATGAAAGCTGCTTTTAAAACAGGCTTT
>JBBPZJ010000378.1:0-4887 GCA_038199395.1 Chitinophagales bacterium | reverse complement strand
ACTGTTCCGAGTGCTACCCCTGACTTTCTTACATGCAGCATTTTTGTGACCGTCGCAATTTCCTCTTCCCATTTTTTTAAAAAAGCTATAACAATTTCTTTGTGATCGCTTATTAAATAATCTGCTCTGTTTCTTAAAAAAGGGGCAACAATTGACTGAATAGATTTAGATGCCACACGCACTTTATCATGATAACAACAAAAATTATCTACGGCATTTGTTTGTTTAAAGCAGGCTACAAAAAAACCTTCTCCCTGCAATTTATCGGGGTAAAAACGATAGCCAGCAGCGCCATGTTTTTCTGAAACAGTCTCGACTATCCCCCAGGAAGAATCTATTTGAATTTTTATTGGTCGTAATCCAAATTGCTCAATGATCCAATCACAAATTTCCTCGTCTTCTTTTAAGCTGTAGCTGCAAGTGCTATATACTAGAAATCCATTTTGTTTCAATGCGCCAATTGCGTCAGCCAATATTCGTTGTTGTCTGAGGCTGCACATTTGCACGTTTGCTTCACTCCATTCATTTATCGCATCTGTATCTTTTCTAAACAAGCCGCTGCCGCTGCAAGGCGCATCAACTACCATCAAATCAAAATAACCGGAAATTCTTTTAAAATCTTTTGGGTCATTGTTGGTGACTACCACATGCTCACTTCCCCACTTGCTAATGTTTTCCGCCAGAATACGCACACGTGTTTTAATCACTTCATTTGATACAATAAAACTATCGGGTAAGGCAGAGGCGAGTAAAGTACTTTTTCCTCCCGGTGCGGCACAAAGATCTAAAACTCGTTGGGGGAGTTTTTCTATTTTATAAATTTCTCTAACGATGTGGTCAAGAAACATACTGCTTGCCTCCTGCACATAATAAGCTCCGCCATGAAAAACAGGGTCTAACGTAAATGAAGGTCTTTCCGACAAATATCTTCCGGTGCTGCACCAGGGAACGTCTTCCTGATCGGGAAGTTTTTTGATAGCATCCGTTGGTTTTAACGGGTTTAAACGAATGGAAGTGACTTGTCGCCCGTCTTCATGAACACCAATGAAATCGTTCTTATCAAAACCAGGTAAGTTAGTCAGAGAATCAATAAGGGCTGGAGGCAATACCTGCTGCAAAATGGCTTATTTTATTTCTACAATTATGCAAATATCACTTATAAGAGCATTTAAAAGCGAACAGCTTTTGATACAACGGAGTTTGCTAAGCCCTACACTTGTATAAAGCCTAAAACCTGATACAAAAGTGTTGCGGAAATTTTTGTTCCTTCCTGAAAAATAGCAAGCCGATAAAGAATAGGTCTATAGAAAGAGTTACAGCTTTATGTTGTTTCATATATTCCCAGGCCTCTTCCATTTCCTTGCTCCAGTGAATATCGTCCAAAATAAAAATTGAATGTTCCGAAGCTTTTTCCAGCAATTGTTCGAAATATTGGATCGTGGGTTTTTTGCGATGATTGCCGTCCACAAAAACAAAGTCAACATGCTGAATTTTCTCCAGGTTAGGTTGTAGTGTAGTATCAAAGTTTCCCTCTATCACTTGTATATTCTTCAAACCAAGTTTTTCAAAATTTTGTTTCGCTAATTGTGATACCTGTTTTGCACCCTCAAATGTGTACACTTTGCCTTTCAGATTTCCTGACGCCAGGTATCCTGTAGTTATGCCTAAAGAAGTGCCAAGTTCAATGACGCTGTTTGCCTTGTAATAATCCACCATTCTAAACAGCAACTGCCCAAATTTTCTAGGCTTCAGAGAAGAGCGGGCAATATTGCTGACTTTTCTTTCATTGCTTTTGTTAACGGCGGAGCCCGCACCAAAATCCTCGATTGTCAGAATTGTTTGATTGGAAAGTAATTCTTGCCTCAATTCTTCCAGCTCTTTGTAAGCATAAAATGTGCGATCGTCATTTAACACATGGGTAATAAAATCATAGACAAAAGGAGAATGCATGCCATGTCCTTTTCCGTTAGAAGCAGTAAGATAATAGTTGAGGTACTTCGCAGCTAGTTTGACAGTTGAATACATAGACAGTATTAATGGAGTTGGGCCGCATTAACAAAAAGAGCAAAGCAGCCTAACGTTTTTCCCAAATTTCGAAGGAATAATCAAACTTGTGTTTTTCGTCTGCAAAACAATCGCGGGATGAAGTCTTCTTCCATTTCTTCTCATCAATTTCAGGGAAAAAAACATCGCCGTCAATAATAGCATGAACACGTGTCATATATATGCGATCAGCGTTCTTAATAGCATGTTGAAATATTTCACCTCCGCCAATTACAAACAACTCTTTGCAGTCAGCGTGTTCAGCAACAAAAACTGCATCTTTCCAATTGTTAACCACCACTGCACCTTCCGGCTTCCAATCGCTTTGCTTTGTGATCACAATATTTATTCGCCCCGGCAAAGGCTCATTTTTCATTGACTCAAAAGTCTTCCTTCCCATTATTAAAGGCATTCCCCATGTAGTATTTTTAAAGTACTTCATGTCGTTTGGAAGAACCCATGGCAGGTCATTATCTTTACCAATAACATTATTTGAGGAAGCGGCAACTATTAGAGAAAGCAACATGAAATCGTTTTTTTAGCTGAAAGTTGTAGACCAAAGGCCGGCTTCCAATTATGTATAATTATTATTTTATTTACTACACCGCAACCCCTGCCTTAATAGCTGGATAATACTGGTACTTTTCTAAAGTGAAATCTTCAAATTTGAAACTGAAAAGATCCTTTACCATAGGGTTGATCTTCATTTGAGGTAAAGCATTGGGAGTTCTGCTCAGTTGCAATTTTACCTGTTCGAGATGGTTGTGATAAATATGAATATCTCCGAAAGTATGAATAAAGTCTCCCGAATCAAGATCACAAACCTGTGCAATCATCATGGTAAGTAAAGCATATGACGCAATGTTAAATGGAACACCCAAAAATACATCCGCACTTCTTTGGTATAACTGACAAGAGAGTTTGCCCCTTGTTTCGCTTTTTTCAATATTAGCAGGAGTAACGTAGAATTGAAAAAGCGCATGACAGGGCATTAAAGCCATTTCGGAGAGCTCTCCTACATTCCATGCACTTACAATCATTCTTCTGCTGTCCGGATTATTTTTAATTTGATTGATGACATCGCTTATCTGGTCGATCACCTTCCCATTTGCTCCTTCCCAACTTCTCCACTGTTTACCATAAATGGGTCCCAGGCCTCCGTTTTCATCTGCCCATTCATTCCAAATCCTCACACCGTTGTCATTCAGATATTTGATGTTTGTATCTCCGTTCAAAAACCAGAGCAATTCATGAACGATACTTTTTAGATGAAGTTTTTTTGTGGTAACCATTGGAAAACCAAGAGAAAGGTCAAAGCGCATCTGGTAACCAAACACGCTGGTAGTTCCGGTGCCGGTTCTATCCGTTTTTTTAACGCCGTTATCGAGAATATGCTGAAGAAGCTGATGATACTGTTGCATGAAGCGCAAATTACTGATAGCAATTATAACTGTAAAGTAAATTGGGGGAATGGGGAGAAATGCAAAAGCAATTGTGGAAAAGCAACCTTGAAAGAAGAAGTGTCTTTCCTGCACTCCTGCAGCTATTAAACGATGACTGGAAATCGTGTATTTATGGCACCGGCAACCCTTACTTTTGTTTTCTTCGTTTCAATTCTTTTTTTATAAGTGAGAGTTCTCTACCTGTCTGTCCGCTGACACTGCTATTTTCCTGGGCTCTTCGCATGAGGTAAGGTATGACTTCGGTAATAGGCCCAAAGGGTACATATTTACTTACAGAAAAACCTGCTTTTGCAAGGTTAAAAGTAATATGATCACTCATGCCATAAAGTTGTGAAAAATGCACATGACGATAATGGAAAGGAACGCCTTTATCTTCCATTAATGCTACTGCTGCCAAATTGCTTTTTTCATTGTGAGTGGCAATTATGCAGGCAATGTTATCAACGTTGGTAATACAAAAATTCACTGCGGCATCAAAATCTCTGTCAGTGCTTTGTTTATCAGGTTGGATAGGGGAGTATGTTTTTTTTGCTGAGGCCCGGGATCTTTCTTTCTCCATGTAAGCGCCTCTTACCAGTTTAACGGCTAGTTTAAACTTTTGCTGTTGAGCTATGCGGTAAGATAGCTTTAAAAAATCTAACCGGTCGTGGCGATATAGTTGAATTGTGTTATATACAATCGGCTTTTCTTTGTTAAAAATTTCCATCATCTCAATAGTCAGCCGATCTACCGGGTCTTGTATCCAACTTTCTTCAGCGTCTACCAATACCCCTATATTTTTCTCTGCAGCGACAGTGCAAATTTTAAACATTCTATCTCTAACCCTTTGCCATTCGTCTATTTCTGCTTCATTATCGTGTATGCCGGATCGTAAACGGGGTGCTTCGTGCAGTCTCTTCAGCAATTTAAAGCGGGCAAAAGCCGTCACTTTTATGCTGATAAATGGAATGTTTGTGCGAGTTGCAGCATAGTTAATTACTCTTATAAATTCTTCTGTTGCGTGATCGAAATTTGCTTCTCCTTCCTTCCCTTCCACTCCGTAATCAAGTATTACATCAACGCCGTATTTTTTAAGCGTGTCTCCAATTACACCTGTTTCCTCCAGTGTTTCGCCCCCGACAAATTGTTTAAAAATGGTTTTGCGAATCAATCCCCTGACTGGCAAACCTGTTTTCATTGCAAAAGGTGTTAGTCTTACACCTGCCTCTACTACCCATTGAAAACCCATAGATGAAAACAGAAAACGAGCCGTCTTCAGCTCTTTATCTGTTTTATATGCAAAAGCATTTTCGGTATTGTCAAATGAGATGTTCATAGAATTTAAAATGCAAATTTCACAACGAATATCGGTAGAGCTGGCATAAGTAAAAAATTATCAATT
>JBBPZJ010000377.1:0-3262 GCA_038199395.1 Chitinophagales bacterium | reverse complement strand
TTACTTCCTCACCTGTCTCTACCATTTTCGCAGCAGGTATAACATGCTCTTTCGTAACCTTTACTTTTCCCCGGTTTGCACGGGCTACACGTGAATAAATTGAAATATTCTTGTCGAACAAGAACCGGAAAAGCAGACCGGTATATGAAGTATGATAACCAAGCGTGTCGTAATAAGAATTAGCTATCTTTTTAACTTTGGGTAACCGGTTCCATGCCACTGAGGGAAAATCATGGTGTTCGTTATGATAACCCACATTAAGATTTACGGTGTTTAGAACGCCGTAATAACTTTTTGTCTCCTGGTCACCATGAGTAAGGTAATGTTCCTGAACCCATCTTGCACCCAACGGGTGAAGGCCCACAGAGAAAAAGAAACCGGCCACAAGATATACAACGCTGTGTGCACCAAGCAAATAAACAACAGCAGCCATAAAGCTAAATTGCACTATCCAGTTAACTATTGTCCATTTATCCCACACATTAATTTCCTTTAAACGCATTGGCCTTAATAACTGGAACACCGGGTAAAATAACAACCAGATTGCCTTTCCAATCCCGGAGTTATCAATTAGTCTTGCTTCCCATTGAAAGGGCATGTCTGCATCCAATTCTTCTACTCCCTGAAAGGAGTGATGTTTGATGTGATATTTTTGAAAAGAAGCAGAACTAGGAAAAACAAGCGGCAGATTAGCCAATATGCCTGACCAGGAATTTGCAGCTCTGTTTTTGAAAAGCAGGTTATGCGCACATTCATGAATACAAACAAAAAGAGTATGGCAGGCAAATGCTCCGATAAGATACGCTGCACCAAATACTAACCACCAGGAAGCATCTTTTAACAATACTGCCAGTGTAACCTGTACACCTACACAAAGCAAGATGACCAAAATCGTGTAAGGATTTCTGCCTATTAGCTTGCGAATTTCAGGATGTTTCGTTATAATTTCCTTTGTACGCTGTTTGTGTGGTTCGCTTTCATCAGACCACTTAAAGTTTTTTTCCAAGCTGGTTATGTATTTGTGTTATTAAATCGGATACAATTTAGGCTGATATTTTTATTCAAAATGCAGCCCCCCGCCCTAAAGGGAGCTAAAAAAGCAAAATCTTCACATTTATCTGTCAACTGTCATCCAACAACTGCCAACTTCTCCGCTGCTTCCAACGTGTTTGTATTTGCCAGTTGCCCGCATGCTGCATCTATATCTTTACCACGGCTTCTGCGTAGTCTTGCATTGACACGTGCTTTAGACAAGTGGTTTATAAACTTCTCAACGGTTTCCTCATCTGGTTTCAGAAACTTAGCCGCATCGATAGGATTATATTCTATGATGTTTACAAGGTCTGCAGGAACCTGGCGATAAATTTTAATCAGTTCGTCAGCATCCTTTATTGAATCATTGAAATTTTGGAAGAGTATATATTCAAAAGTTATCTCGTTACCGGTTTGCTTGTAAAAATAGTTTAAGGCTTCAATTAGAGACTTGATGTTATTACTTTCGTTGATCGGCATAATTTCGTTACGCTTAACATCATTTGCAGCATGAAGGCTCAAAGCAAGATTAAAACGTACTTTGTCATCACCCAATTGTTTTATCATCCTGGCTACACCTGCAGTTGACACAGTTATACGTTTCGGACTCATTCCAAGTCCTTCTGGTGAGGTGATTTTCTCAATGGCCTTTAGTACATTTTTGTAATTCAGCAAGGGTTCACCCATACCCATGAAAACAATGTTGCTCAGTTTTTTATTGTAAACCTTCTTAGCCTGTTGATTTAACAGAACAACTTCATCATAAATCTCATCGTAATCGAGGTTGCGCTTACGCTCCATATAACCGGTCGCACAAAACTTACAACTAAGGCTGCAACCAATTTGTGAAGAAACACAAGCAGTTTGCCTTTCGTCTGTGGGTATTAGAACGCCTTCCACCATGTGGCCTTCCACTGTTTTAAAGCGACTTTTTACAGTACCGTCTTCGCTATACTGTGTAGTTTCTACCGTTAGTGCAGGTAATGTAAAATGTTCGTTTAGTTTAGTTCTTAATTCTTTACTCAAGTTAGTCATTGCCTCAAAAGTGTGTGCCTGTTTTAGCCAAAGCCATTCATACACTTGTTTTGCCCTAAATTTTTTCTCACCTATCTGCTCAAAATAAATCACCAGTTCAGCAAAACTTAAATGGCGAATATTTTTTTCTGACTTCATGGCGACAAAGGTATGTCAGTCAACTTCCCAAAAGGAATTGTAATATGTAAAGTTTTCTGAAATTGTAGGCATTAATTAGAAGTTTATTATTTAAGAGAATTTTTGGCGCAGGTTTTAAATAAATATTGAAAATCAATTATCTAGCACATACGCTCCCCAAAATCTTTCAGCAATTAAATTACCTCAAAACATTTTAGCTTGAACTGCTTTTTTCTCTTTGTTAGCAGTTTCAAGTAACACTCTTCTTTGTTCAGAAAGTTGCGTATTGTATAAATTTGTCCACTTATCAATATCAATTTCTTTCAAGATGTACCATCCATAGTTTCCGAGGCGACCCTCTACCCGTTCCTCAGCAATCGTATGCTGTAAATAATCAACAAATCTTTCATCGACGTTATCGGCTTGCAAAATTTTTTCTAACGGATAATAGGGATGAGCATAGGGGATTCCATCAGCAGGTGGTACTCCATACTTCGGACCCTTTCGACTTATTTTTTCGTAAAAACCATTAGCAAACTTTTCGTTGTGATAAATAATAATGCAATGATCGGGCAACTTGGTGTTGCGATATATGAACAGGTAGTATTTAAGTGCGATCAAATCCATGAAGCTGTTTTTGTGTCTATGATTTTCATTTGTTCAATGGTGAATTGCAGGCTTTGGATAACAAAACAAAGATGATAAATTTCACTGCTTATGTTTCTTCCTCTCCGATCTTTTAGAAACTTATCAAGAACCTGGTATCCACCGATGTAAAATTCGTACACTTCTTTGGTTACAGGCTCAAACCACTGCGTTTTGTTGATGTAAAGTTTTCCACTTTCCCAGTGCGGTTTATCCACGACCTCATCGCCTTTGCCTTTGAAATCAATTTTTGAATGATCGAGCAAATCGGGATGTTTTAGTAGATGCCCCTGTATTAGTTGCCAGCCTAATTCGCTTAGAAGCTGTCTAAAATTAGTAAGAATTGATATTTGATGTGGATAAGAGTGTAAAGTAATATTACTTATAAAGAAGTTATCACTTACAGCATAGAAGCTGTACTAATTGTGAATAC
>JBBPZJ010000376.1:0-8645 GCA_038199395.1 Chitinophagales bacterium | reverse complement strand
TTTACCCGAAGGACTTAGCGGTGAAGTATCGAAAAAGCGATGAATAACCCTGTTTGTCGCTACCCTTTTTACAGTTACATTTTTACCAGCAACCATCTCTGTGGTTTTTGTAACGGCAGATGTTTGACCTGCCGCAGTAACTACGGCAATAATTGACATGATGATTGAAAAGAATTTATACACCATTTAATTACTTTTATTTAATTGGTACCAGCGATTTGTCTGCTATAACTACAGGATAGTCAGGCACCGGTATATTTGAAAAGGTGTAACTGTTATCTTTCTTTTTGAATTGCTTTGCAGCTATCACATACACTTTACCGGTAATCAAATCAATATAAACAGGATTTTTAAACGAGACATTTGAAACGGTAAAACTGATCGTTCTGTTTTCTGAGCTGTCTTCTACCGGCGCAATGCGGCTCATCCAAAGCGTTAGCAGGCTTCCTTCTTTGTTATTCTTTTTATAAGCAAAAGCTGATAAATCCTGCACTTTTGAAAATTCAGCTTTTTTCACCCTGGTGATTTTTTCTGAAAAGATGGATACCGAGTTTTGAAACGCATAGTATGCCAGCTTTGGTTTTTCAATGCTTCTGTCAGGCCTTGCTTTTAATAATCCTTTTGCATTAAGACCTGCCATGTGGTCGCCGCTGCCATAATACATATCAGATATTTGGAAGAGATTAGTTACTTCTAAATCAGACCCCATATCACCAAACATTCTGCGCAAATTCCATTTTGCCTGCGTGAGTTCACTCCAGTCGTACTCTTTCATAGCTCCAACAAACTCGCCTTTTTTTGCTGATGGTGCGCCGTTTTCTCCTTGCCAAAATGTTGCATCTGGTTTTGCAGCCAGGATAATCTTTTTTAACTCCTCTGCATTTTTATATGTGTTCTCGGGGCGGTATTGGTAGCCATGAAAAGAAATGGTATTTATTAAATCGAGCTTATTGACCGACTTTAAATACGTCACAAATGTCTCAGCGTATTGAGGCCAACCACTGCAACAAAGCGCCAATCCAATTAATCTTGCCTGGGGTTGTATCTTTTTAATAATAGAGCCCGTTCTTTCGTAAAAAACGGCATAATCCTTTGCGGAGAATTTATTGCTTAAATCCGGCTCATTCCATATTTCCCATTCATGTACCCTGTTCTTGAAATGTGTAACTAATGCAGCTACCCATTTATCCCATGCAGTCAATGCTTCCGGTGATGTTGGCAGTCCACCAGCCAATGCTGCATCACCACCGCCTTCGTAAATAGGATTGCCATAGGAGGTCTGCAACCAGGGTTGTACGCCTTGTGACAACGCATCATCCACAATAGCATCGAGCCAGGCGAAGTCATATTGTCCTTTTACTTTTTCACATCGAGCCCAACCACCTTGTAAGCGTATTCGTTTTGCGCCTAACGGACCGAGGTAAGATTTATAGGCATTGTAGTTGGCATAGTCCCTATCAAGGGTTTCACCACCAATAGACCAGCGGGATGATTTTATGTCTTTAGCATTTAATGCTTTTACAGCGCCAACTTGCTTCCATGCGGCAACTGCACCGGATTGACTAAAGCCATTAACAAAAACAGTAGCTGAAAGAAAAAATATTAATAGCTTATGCATAAGAGGGTTTTAAAAAATATCGACTAATATCCAGGGTTTTGGGTTAAAGACGGGTTTAAATCTGTTTCCCTTTGTGGAATGGGATATAGCTTGTGAAACTCTTTCACTGCGTAACCTTTCGAAGTCATAACAGGTAAATAACGTCCTGTACGAACGAGGTCAAACCAACGCTGTCCTTCAAATGCCAGCTCCACACGTCTTTCCTTTTCAATTGCAGACCTTAGTTCTGTCTGTGACAGCGTAACAGGAAGATTGGCAAGACCTGCTCTTGTTCTTACCTGATTGATAAACGGAATAGCTGCGGCCGGTTGTCCCTGCTCATTTAATGCTTCTGCATACATCAACAAAACATCTGCATATCGTAACACAGGAAAATCAATATCGGCATCTCCTGCAATTGTACCGATTTGCTTATACTTTACCACGTATCTTTCGTTAACGGTAACTGTGCCATTCAGGTAAGAGGTAGCGATGCTTGCTGCCTTTCTTACATCCCCAGTCTCGTATTCAGCAACCATGTCTGCGGTTGGCCGCATGAAGCCTTCACCACTGCCGCCACTTACACCAAATGCCGCTCCACCCACATTCCATGGAAGGCATGCCGACCATATACTGCTGCCTTGTCCTATCTGGCCCGATTTGTATTGCACCGCCAGTATTACGTCTTTATTAGCAGCAAAGGAGGTGGTATTGCTAAAAACCGCCCCATAATTATTTGCTGTTACATTAAACTGTCCTGACGTAATTACCTCATTTAATTTAGGTGCAGCTTTAGCATAATCCTTTAAAGTAAGATAAACTTTTCCAAGCAAAGCTTTTGCTGCCCAACGTGATGCACGGCCTGCTTCAGCAGTTGTAATGGTAGAGGGCAGGTTTGTTTCTGCAAAAGTTAAATCACTAATGATTAGTTCATACACTTTCGAAGCAGGTGACCGGGGGATATTGTATCCTTCCTGAGGGTCGGTTGTTTCTGTTGTTACCAATTGTACATCTCCAAACAGGCGAACAAGATTGAAGTAAAAAAGTGCCCGCAGAAATTTTGCTTCTGCTTCAAATCTTGTTTTCAATCCTTCATCAAAAGAAACCCCTGGCAGCCTTGCTAAAATAGTATTTGCCCTTGCAATGCCAATATAGTGGCCTGTCCATGCCGAAGAGAAAAAGGTGTTGGTCAATGAAAAATTGAAGTCTTCCAATTCAAAAGTTGATACATTGCTAACTGCTCTCGTTGCGCCGAAATCACTATTATCAGAGACGACCTCGCCGAGGTTAAGTAGCGATGAGCCTGAACCAGATGTGCCGTATAAACCGTTGTGTTTAAAGGTTGAATAAGTACCAACAGTGGCCGTATAAAAATCGGAAGCCGTTTTATATACATTATTGGTTGTTCTTGTTGTTTCGGGCAGTTGGTCTAAAAAATCTTTATTACACGAGGTAATAAGGATTGCAGCAAAAAAGATAGTATAGTTTAAAAAAGACTTTTTCATATTGAATGTTTTGCTGTATTATTTAAAATGTAATATTAATTCCCAACGTTGTAGCACGGGCTATAGGGTAAGTACCATAATCCACTCCAAGCACTGTTTGATTATCTCCTGCATTACCTACTTCAGGATCAAAACCCCAATATTTGGTAAAGGTGTGGACATTGTTTACACCTACATAAAATCTTGCAGATTGTACCTTAAATTTGCCTGCTACTGAAGCCGGAAGGTTATAACTCAATGTTATTTGTCTTATTCTAAAATAAGACGCATCGAATAAAAAGAGTGAGCTGTATTGAAAATTATTATTTAAGCCTCCCCGAATATCTCTTCCAAATTGCCCATACTTACTATTGCCCGGATTATCAGGAGATCTCCATCGTGCTTCATCAATAAAAGCAGCATTATTTTGTACTCCGGAGTTGTTTGCAGTAAACGTACCTGAATATACTTTTTGCCCTACCATACCGCTTGTAAGTATATCAAGGCTAAAACCTTTGTAAGAAAATGTATTATTAAACCCAAAGAAATAATCAGGATGTGGACTGCCAATAATTTCACGATCATTATCATCAATTTTTCCATCGCCGTTTACATCCTTAAATTTTATGTCTCCGGCTTTTGCCAACGGTTGAGCTCTGTAAGCAGCAGCCTCTGCATCACTATTAAAAACACCAATTGCATTTCTTCCATAGAATACACCAATCGGGCTTCCTACCATTGTAACATTGGTATTCCCTTTATCGGAGGTGCTCCCAAAAATCTTATCATTTGCAGTGCTCATAGCGAGTACTTTATTTCTGTTGAAAGTGATGTTGAAGTTAGTGCTCCAGTTAAATGCGCCGACGAGGTTACGGGTATTCATCGAAAACTCGTAACCCTTATTCTGCACTTCGCCGAGGTTTACAATGGCAGAAGTAAAGCCTGTGAGAGAAGGGGTTTGCACATTGAAGAGCATGTCTTTATTGCGCTTATCATAATAGTCTGCAACCAGGTTGACACGGTTTTTAAATAATGACAAGTCGATACCTATATCTACCTGGCTTTGAGATTCCCATCCTAAATTTATGTTTGCTAATGAACCCGGAACTGTACCCGGCGTTAAAGCATCGCCTATTATATAATTTGAAGTATTTAGCAAACTTACAGCCCTGTAGTTACCTATAGCATTATTACCCGTTACGCCATAACTTGTTCTGATTTTAAAGTCGGAAATAAACTTTAAGCTGCTCATAAATTTCTCATCCGATACCCTCCACCCGATAGCAGCAGATGGAAAATTACCCCATCGTTTATTTTCACCAAACCTTGAAGAACCATCTCTTCTAATGGTAGCAGTTAATAAATATTTGCCGGCATAAACGTAGTTAGCTCTGGCGAGAAAGGAAACGATATTATTACGGTTAATACTCTCACCGCCTGCGTTAACGGTTCCTCCGCTAATGTTCCGTAAGAGGTCATCAGCAAAGTTGGTGGCACCTGCGTTGATTGCATTAACATAATCGCTTTGAACCGTAAATCCTGCGACAGCATCTAGCTGATGTTTTTGTGCTAATGTTTTTTTGTAAGAAATAGTAGTTTCACTCAACCAGTTTGTCGCTTCATTATTTGCCGCATTAGCAAAAGCCGGAGAAGTTGGCGCATTGGTAGCTAAAGTGGATGCTTTAAATGAACGGGATTTGTAATAGTTCAGGTCTGTTCCGAATGTGCTTCTTAATTTCAATTCAGGAAGAATAGCATATTCTGTATAAGCATTGCTTAACAAGCGAAACTGGCTTACGGTATTTTTATATTCGTTTGCAATCTTTATAGGATTAGCCATTGGGGCATTACCATTTTCCCCTGATATTGAGGAACCATACGATCCATCAGGATTATATACAGGAATTGTAGGATCGGAACCTAGTGCAGTAACAATGATGCCATAAGCCCCATAATGCCCCTGGATTGGCGGGCTATATTCCTGGCTATAACTTGGTAATAAACTAACTCCTACACTAAGCTTATTCGATAGCTTAGCATCAACATTCGCCTTAAAACTATATCTTTTAAAATTAGATTTTATAACAATACCGTCCTGGTTAAAATAGCCGCCCGATATAGCATAGCGCACTCCTTCATTTCCACCTGATACCGAAAGCTGGTAGTTATTAATCATGGCTTTCCTAAAAATTACACTTTGCCAATCCGTTCCTTCACCAATAGAATCAAGAAATGCATTATTTTTATAACGATCAGAAATACGGAATGAAGCTCCTCTTAAAGAATTAGGATCATTAATACTACCGTTACGATTGTTATCTAAGTAACCGGCATTACGCCCGTCGACTACAAATGAAGCAAATTGTTTTGCATTCATTAATTTGATTTTATGCGCTACTTCCTGAACACCTACATAAGAATCAAATTCAACTTTTGGCTTTCCTGATTTGCCTCTTTTAGTAGTAATAATAATTACCCCGTTCGATCCTCTTGATCCATAGATAGCAGTGGCCGAAGCATCTTTCAAAACATCAACCGATTCAATGTCATTTGGGTTGATAGTTGACAGCGGGTTACTGTATCCGACACTGGTTACAGGATATCCGTCAATTACAAATAAAGGTTCTATTCCACCGGTGATGGATGATATACCTCTTATTAAAATAGTTGTATTGCCACCCGGCGCACCGGAAGTTGTAGATATTTGCAAACCTGCTACCTGGCCCTGTAATGCTTTATCCACCCCATTTGTAGGAATTTTTTCAATGTCTTTCGCTCCAACAGATGCAATTGCGCCGGTAAGGTCTTTCTTTCGCTGTGTTCCGTAACCCACCACCACCACATCTCCTAAAACTTTCTGTTCAGACTGCAAAATGATTGACAACATACTTTCATTAGTTACTTTCTGCTCTCTCGTTACATACCCAACGCTTGTAAATACCAGAATGGCATTAGAGCTGTTTACAGTAATGTTGAAATTGCCATCATCGTTGGTAATGGTAGAATTTGATCTTCCTTTTTCTGAAACGGTTACCCCTTTTAGTGGCTGGCCATTTTCTTCCGCTACTTTACCCGATACATTTTTTTGGGTAAATGCGCTAAATGAAATAAACAGGAATAAAATGAGTAAGTACAGGGAAGACTTCAACGAGGCAGTAGAAATTTTCATGACAGCAAGATTTAGAGGTTCCAATAATTCAATAATATTGAACTATTATTTTATAAGAATTAAAGTTACAAGAAAAAACATCTTTTCCAAATTTTTTTTTAAATTTTTTTACGCTTGCGGGGGGAGTAGCTAAATTGAAGAATGTTAGGGATTTTGTTTAATTCCTTTTATTATCAATACATTTCGTAGTTCTGCTTATATTCAATAATGTATTGTTACATTTCAATATTATTGATAATTATAACGGTTCTGACGGGCTGACCAAACACTTGATTAGGAACGGCTATTCTAATATCGGTTTTGTTTCCATTTTAAGCAGCATGCCTCAAATGGCTGATAGAAAAGAGGCTTTTTGGATACTACCCAAAAAGCAGGAACTGCTGTATCGGCGCAAACGATATTTGAAATTCCATTTGCAGAAGGTGATGAAATATTATGCAAGCTATTAAAGATTTTCTTGCCCGAAACCCTCATCTCGGTGCTTTGTTTTTGGCAGCAATTATTTAGGCGTATTTGGTATTGAAGCGTAGCAAAGAAGCCATCTCGAAATACCTGCGGATATTACGGGTGTTTGCTTTGATGATAACGATATTTTTAGACTGCTTACTCCATCTATTACCGTACAGCACAACCTATAAAAGAAATGGTTAGCTTCGCTATCCATCTTCTTTTACAAATGATTAGTAACAAGCACGAACAGCCAACAGCTAAAGGAGAAGTAATTAGACGGTGATCGTCTATAACAATTCAAGTATAAAGAAAGTGGAATTTAAAGCATAGGTCAGATTAAAATAAGTATGTTTAGAAATGAAGATCAGAGTAAAAATTATATATCCTCCCGGTTACATGAAGCTGCTTTTTGCATGCCTGTTTACAGGTGCGCAATTAAGGGGCTTATTTGCTCAAATGAAAAGCGCGTTACCAAACATTGTATATATACTGGCCGATGATTTAGGCTATGGAGACGTACGGGTTTATAACAGCCAGGCAAAGGTGGAAACCCCTAACATCGACCGGTTGGCGGGGCAGGGCATGCGTTTTACTGATGCCCATACAACTTCCTCTGTATGTACACCTTCACGTTACTCTATACTTACGGGTCGGTATCCCTGGCGCAGCAGGCTGCCAGTAGGTGTTTTACGAGGTTATAGCAGAACTCTTATTGAAGCCGGCAGACCAACGGTCGCCTCTTTATTAAAAACAAAAAATTACACTACGGCAGTAGTTGGAAAATGGCATTTGGGGCTGGATTGGATATTGAAGGACGCACATAAAGATTCAATCAGTCCGCAGTATAACAAAGACAATTTATATGGAATAAACGATGAAATGAATCCTGACCATATTGATTTCACAAAACCTCCCTCCGCTGGCCCCGCAACTATTGGTTTCGATTATTCATATGTGCTTCCGGCTTCGCTCGACATGCCTCCCTATTGCTACGTCGAAAACGGCAGGCTCACAAAACCTCTTACAGCATATACACCAGGAAATAATTTATCCTCTGGTTACACAGGTCCGTTCTGGCGGGCGGGATTAATGAATGAAGGTTACGACTTCTACGATGTGCTTCCCACTTTTACCACTAAAGCAACCGATTTCATAAAACGGCAAAAAGGGGCTCAAAATCCTTTTTTCCTTTATTTCCCCATGCCTGCACCACACACTCCCTGGGTACCTGCAAAAGGCTTTACAGGTAAATCGCAGGCAGGTGAATATGGCGATTATGTACAGGAAGTAGATGATGCAGTAGGTAAAGTATTACGTACACTTGATAGCATGGGGTTGTCAAAAAACACACTGGTTATTTTTACCAGTGATAATGGGCCTTACTGGCGCGAAAACTTCATTCAGCAATATAACCACAAAGCAGCAGGCGATTTAAGAGGCATGAAAGGTGATGCTTTTGAAGGAGGACACAGAGTTCCTTTTATTGTTCGTTACCCGGGCAAGGTTCGCCCCGGCACTGTTAGTAATGCCACTACAACCCTCGGTAATCTTATGGCAACTATCGCAGATTTAATCGGAGCGAACTCGCCACGATTTACAACAGAAGACAGCTATTCAATATTGCCCGTGCTAACAGGTAAAGCAAAGGAAGTAGCAGGCCAGCCGGCCATAGTAAATATTTCATCAAGAGGTTTTTTCGACATAAGGCAAGGACCGTGGAAACTAATAACAGGGCTGGGTTCAGGCGGTTTTTCTGAGCCAGCTATTATTAAACCAAAAGCTGGTGAAGCCATTGGCCAATTGTATAATCTTGATACAGATTATTCAGAACAAAATAACCTCTATAATCAATATCCTGACAAGGTAAAAGAACTGACATTGTTGCTGGAGAAAATAAGAAAAGCTGAACCAGGTAAACGTTTCAAATCATAACAGAAATTTGCAA
>JBBPZJ010000375.1:0-7178 GCA_038199395.1 Chitinophagales bacterium | reverse complement strand
TCAGTCGCCATTAGCGTTAGCTGACACTCTTCAACGGCTTTCAACAGAAGCGCTATCTGGTTTAAAAGCGTTGCCAGCAAGAAAGGTTGGCTCATTTACAGAACTCGATCAAACCCTTGGAGATATCGAAGCATTTGCACATATTGGCAATTATTATTCAGCTAAAATGAAGGCAGCATGCAGCCTGGCGCAATTTGATCAGTTCGGAAACGAAGCCGACCGGCAAAAAGCAATTGAATATTTGCAAAAAGCCAAAGCGCATTGGTCTGCTTATGCCAACGTATATAGTTCACTGTATAAACCCGCCCTTTATAATCGGGTTGGCTTTGTAAATATTCCTGAATTAATATCTAAAGTAGAAGCAGACATTACAATTGCAAGGCAATGGAAACCAGGAACTATTAAGTATCAGGTAAAAAATACAACCGAAGCGCCGTTTAGAAAGTAATTGGCCTTTGTGCAACCTAGTGCCCTTTGTGCCTTAGTGGTTCAAAACGCCTATGTCCTGGTAACCACTAAGTCTCGAAGGAAGACAAAAAGTTTCACTAAGGTCTCTGTGTTACTCAGTGCTTCAGTGCCTCAGTGGTTCAAAAGAAAGCCACGTAATAAAGATCCCGTATGAAAACTAAATACCATTTGCCAAAGAATAAGAACAATATGCTAATTGCATTTCTTGTATTACTTCTTCCTGTCCTCAACCCGACAGTGTCCGCTCAGTGGCCTTCAATCAACCCCGGTCGTTACGATACTACCTGGTGGAATCGCACACCCCTCAGGTTAATACAAACTAACCTTCGTGAAATTGATGCTTTAATGGACCAGGATGCATTTATGAAATCAATAGAAGATGCATCTGCAAATGTTGTTCTGATAAATGTTGGCGGTATTGTAGCCAACTATCCAACCAAACTACCCTTTCAGTATAAGAATCCTTTTATGAAAGGAGACCTTGTCGGAGATCTTTTAAAAAGACTGCATGCAAAGGGGATACGTGTGTTAGGCCGCTTTGATATGAGCAAGATCAATGAGTCGCTGGCTGCAAAAAAGCCGGAGTGGCTGTACGTAGGCACCGACGGTAAAAATGTAAACTATAACGGGCAGGTTCATACCTGTGTGAATGGTGGTTACCAGCAGCAATACACGTTCGATATTTTAAAAGAGACGATTGACAATTATGACCTCGATGGTATTTTTTTTAATATGCCCGGTTATACAACTTCCGACTACAGCGGTGTTTATCATGGCATTTGCCAATGTGCGAATTGTAAAAAAAGATTTCACGATTCCACAGGCATGACCCTTCCTGTTAAAGAAGACATGAACGACCCTGTTTATATAAGATACAATGCATTCAGGAAAACGACTTCAGAAGAACTTTTTACACAAGTCGGAAAGTTTATAAAAAGGAAAACCCAAAACTGATAATAAGTACATATACTGATGCAGGTGTAGATATGATCCGCATGGAATCAAGTTCATGGCTAACACCGGAATATGAATGGAATTATTTTTCGACCGATCATGTCAAAAGCGTATTAGGTTCTTTTAAGGACAGAGCGCCAAGTAATCTGCTGCAATATTTTTTGGCTATTGGATATCGCCATATTGCAACGTCTCCAAATATTTCAAGAGTATGGGTGCTTGAAAACATGTTAAACGGAGCTCCACTCGACGTATATGTTATAGGCACTTTAGCCAACCAGGAAGACCGAAGGTTCATTCCTGTTATGAATGATATTTATCGTTTTCATAAAACAAATGAAAAGCTGTTTACCAACCTGCAGCCAGTAAGCAATATTGCTCTGATAAAAGGTTCAAAGGAAGAATATCGGGGCCTGATAAAATTGCTTTCAGAAAATCATATGATGTTCGACATTATAGAACCATCTGCTGTAGGAAGCGACAGGTTGCCTAAAAAATTAGAAGAATATGATGCGCTCATTTTAGGAGATGTTACCGATATGGATGATCACTTTATTTCAATAATAAATGAATATGTAAAAAAAGGCGGAAATATACTTTGTACCGGTTTCACGTCAACAAAAGATGGAATTGGGAACCCGGTAAATAACATAAGGCTCGAAGCGTTGGGCGTACTGCCGGTTTACGAAACTTTTAAACAGGCAAAATCTACCTACCTGAAAGTTGCAAAAAATGATAAGGCAGTGTTGAGTGAAAAAGAATTTGCAGATTTTGACCTAATGATGATGTACGGCGATTTTTTAAAATGTAAGACGAATGGCAGCGCCAAAGGCTATTTGAAATTATTGCCTGTCTCTATGTTTGGTCCTCCTGAAAAGTCCTATTACACTGAAGGTGAAGTAACAGACGTGCCGGGAGTGGTCAGTAACGTTTTTGGAAAAGGCAGATCAGTTTTTATTCCCTGGCAAATAGGGACTCAATATTATTTTAAAGGCCATTATGCCCATAAGGCATTATTTGTTTCTGCACTTAAAAATCTTCTACAGGTTAACAATTCAATTGTTACAGATGCCTCTCCATTAATTGAAATGACACGGATGGCAAATCGAAACAAAGCTTTTGAGTGGATAGGTTTATTAAATCAATCGGGCCAGGTTGGCGCATCATTTCTTGAGCCTGTTACTATTCATAACACAACTATTCGTTTCAAACCATTACAACCTGTAAAAGAAATTAAGCTTTTGAAGTCAGCCACATCCCTTAATTTTAAACTGATAAATGGATGGGTAGAATGCACAGTTCCAAAGGTGGCTGATTTTGAAATGTTGCTTTGCCTTTACAGCTAATGCTTACCCCTTAAACTTGATTTGTTGCTAATAAATAACGTTCATGAAGAAACTGATTGTACCCCTTATTTTCCTGTTATCGATCGTTTTATTGTCATGGGGTTTAGGTAAACATAATCCGGTCGCGAACGGCGATTGGCCGGAATACCTGGGTGGGCCTGACCGGAACCATTATTCTACTTTAAAACAAATAAATGCTTCTAACGTAAACCAACTGAAAGTGGCATGGCAATACCATACACTTGACTCAGGTCAGATGCAATGTAATCCCATTATAGTAAATGGAGTTTTATATGGTATGACTGCTTCAACCCAGCCTTTTGCCATAGATGCTGCTACCGGCGCAGAAAAATGGAGGAAGAAAAAAGAAGCTGATGACAGGCTGAGCTCCAGCCGGGGACTAGTGTATTGGGAGAACGGTAGTGACAAGCGGATATTGTATACCAAAGGGCCATGGCTCTATGCCCTTGACGCTGCTACTGGTGAAAAGATTCTTTCCTTTGGCGATAGTGGTCGCATAAGCCTCAAAGCTGGTTTAGGTACTACCGCAAAAGATAAAATGGTTATCTCAAACACACCCGGTACAGTATATGGTGATTTGATTATTATGCCGCTGCGTTTGTCAGAGGGAAACGATGCGCCGCTCGGACATATACAAGCGTTCAATATTCGTACAGGCAAACTTGCATGGGTTTTTCACACCATCCCACTACCCGGAGAGTATGGGTACGAGACCTGGCCAAAAGACGTTTATAAAAATACTTTGGTGGGAGCGGCTAATAACTGGTCAGGTATGTCAGTCGACCGCAATAGAGGAATTCTTTTTGTGCCCACCGGCTCTGCTGCTTTTGACTTTTTTGGCGGTAATCGCAAAGGAGCTAATCTTTTTGCTAACTGCCTGCTGGCGCTCGATGCAAAAACAGGTAAGCGGCTGTGGCATTATCAACTGGTTCATCATGATATTTTGGACCGTGATCCACCGGCTCCGCCTAACCTTCTAACTATTACCCGTAACGAAAAAAAGATAGATGTAGTAGCGCAGGTTACCAAACAAGGTCTTGTTTTTGTTTTCGACCGGGTTACCGGTGTTCCTATATATCCCATACAGGAGAGGCCTGTACCGGCTTCAGATGTACCGGGCGAAAAAGCGTGGCCTACACAACCTTTTCCTGTAAAGCCTGCTCCGTATGCCCGTCAAACTCTCACCGGGGCCGATATTAACCCTTATTCTGAAAGCCAAGATTCCCTCGTTGCTTTATTTCGCAAAAGCCGATATGGTGGCCCATTCACGCCGCTTAGCAAAAAGGGAACTATTATTTTTCCGGGGCTTGATGGGGGCGCGGAGTGGGGCGGCACTGCTGCTGACCCTGAGGGGATTATTTATGTAAACAGCAATGAAATGGCGTGGCTTATAGCAGTAGGCGAAACGGCAACAGAAGCACAAATGGCAGGCATGTCTTCGGGTAACCGGTTGTATGCTACCAATTGTATATCGTGCCATGGATCGGAACGTAAAGGAAACCCGGCAAGCGGATATCCATCGTTAATTGGTGTTGGCAGTCGACGCACAAGAGATTACATTTCAAATATTATTACCTATGGAAAGGGAATGATGCCGGGCTTTACAAAGTTTGATGATAAACAGAAAAAGGCGGTGGTAGCCTTTTTATTAGGAGAAGAAAGAAATGAAATAGGGCTGGCAAAAATGCAGGGGCCGGTTAAAACAAAGTCTGCATCAAAAACTGCTGTTAAAGGCAAGTCCACTGCAACAGATCCTGCTTATTCTTACAGGATTTCAGGGTACAGCAAATTCTTAGATAAAAATGGGTTGCCTGCAATAAGTCCACCATGGGGTACTTTGAATGCGATAGACCTAAACACAGGAGAATATAAATGGAAAATTCCTTATGGTGAGTATCCTGAACTGGCAGCAAAGGGCATCCCTCAAACAGGTTCTGAAAGCTATGGCGGACCGGTGGTAACTGCAAGCGGCCTGCTGTTTATAGCAGGTACAAAAGATAAAAAATTTAGGGTGTACGACAAAAACAACGGGCAGTTGCTTTGGGAAACAACGCTTCCCTCAGCAGCGTTTGCAACGCCAAGTACTTATGAAGTAAATGGTAAACAATACGTAGTGATGGCTTGCGGCGGTACTAAACTGGGGGCTCAGGCTGGTGATAGTTATGTTGCTTTTGCCTTGCCGTAGTTAAGTTGTAAGTAAACCGGTGTGTTGATACATTTTCTTTGTGACTAAAGACTGGATAATCGAGTGTCTGGAGAAGACAGAGCTTTAAAGGATTTTGTCGATAAAAGATGTGTACCTGCAAAAGCGGAAACAAGAAGTAAAAAAGATTAATTCGGTAAAAATTTACAGGCTTTAAATGTTCACTTAAAGTAAATTGACAAGTTGTTAAATTTGTGAAGAGATAGGCTACGCCGATAAAAAATAATAATGAGACCATATGAGAGTTGCACTTTTTATTCCTTGCTATGTTAACCAATTTTATCCTGATGCGGCAAAAGCTACACTGCAATTGCTGCAAAAATTAGGAGTAAATGTGGTGTATCCGCCAAAGCAAACCTGTTGCGGACAACCGATGGCAAATTCTGGTTTCGAACATCTTGCACAAGGTTGCAATGACCTTTTTATAGAAAATTTTTCAGGGTTTGATTATATCGTAGCTCCCTCAGCAAGTTGTGTGCTTCACGTAAAAGATCACCTCCATTCCGATAAAAATGAGCACGAGGCAGAAAGGATCAGACCCCGTATATATGAGCTTGTTGAATTTTTAACCGACGTGCTCAAGGTCGAAAAACTCGACGCAGTGTTTCCGCATAAGGTAGGAATACACCATAGCTGCCATGGACTGCGTGGTTTACATTTAGCCCAGATGAGCGAGTTAAATGCTCCTCCTTTTTCTAAGCCTAAGCAATTGCTGGATATGGTGCAGGGGCTGGAACAAGTTACACTCGATCGTGCGGATGAATGCTGTGGATTCGGCGGTACTTTTTGCGTTGCTGAAGAAGCGGTATCAGTAAAGATGGGCAAAGACAGGGTTACTGATCATACGAAAAACGGAGCAGAGTACATTACATCATCCGACATGTCGTGCCTTATGCACCTTGAAGGCATATTGCACAGAAACAAAAGTGCAGTTAAAGTATTGCACATTGCTGAAATTTTAAACGCAACGATATGAAAGAAGCTTTAAATAAGGACCATGCAGCGCTTGCAGAAGACTTTATAAAAGATGAAGAGCGGGTAGACTGGCATGATGGTGCCCTATGGTATATAAGAGAAAAACGCGACATCGCTTCGAAGCGAATACCTGAGTGGGAACAATTGCGTGAAGCAGCGTCGGGTATCAAAAACAATGTAATCTCCAACCTTCATGATTACCTGGTACAATTTGAGGAAAATCTCACAAAAAATGGTGTAAAAGTTCATTGGGCTGCCGATGCAGAAGAGCATAATGAAATTGTGTATTCCATTTTAAAGGCCAAAGAAATAACGGAGATGGTAAAGAGCAAGTCTATGCTTACTGAAGAGTGCCAGCTAAACGAGTATCTTGAAGAGCGTGGAATTGGAGTGATAAATTCTGATTTAGGTGAATATATACAACAAATAGACAACGAACCGCCAAGCCATATTGTATTGCCGTGTATTCATAAAAGAAAAGAAGAAATAGGGGAATTGTTTCATGAACACCTGGGTACCGAAAAAGGTTTGTCGGATCCAACACAGCTTACCAGGGTCGCACGCAAACATTTACGGAATGTATTTATCAGCCGGAAAGCAGCACTCACAGGAGTTAATTTTGCAGTTGCTGAAACAGGTGAATTTGTTGTTTGCACAAATGAAGGAAATGCTGATATGGGCGCTCACTTATCTGAGGTGCAAATTGCTTCAATGGGGCTTGAAAAAATAATTCCGCAGAAAAAACATTTGGGCGTTTTTCTAAGATTGCTTGCAAGAAGCGCAACTGGTCAACCAATTACCATCTATTCAAGTCATTACAAAAAGCCCCGGAAAGGCCAGGAAATGCATTTGATACTTGTGGACGCAGGGAGAACAAGGCAGTTGGGTCGACCCGATTTTAGAGATTCTTTAAAGTGCATTAAATGTGGAGCATGCATGAATACGTGCCCGGTATATCGCAAAAGTGGAGGCTTGAGTTACCATAATACTATATCAGGTCCTATTGGTGCAATACTGGCGCCGAACCTCGATATGAAAAAACATGCTGATCTTCCCTATGCATCTACCCTTTGCGGATCGTGTTCTAATGTATGTCCTGTAAAAATTAATATTCACGAGCAGCTATATAAATGGCGGCAGGTGATAGTTAAAGAAGGTTATGCTGCCAACACAAAAGCATTAGGTATGAAAGCAATGGCTTTTACTTTATC
>JBBPZJ010000374.1:0-24454 GCA_038199395.1 Chitinophagales bacterium | reverse complement strand
GTAATACTGTTAACGGAATTGAATGAACTCAATAGATATCCTTCTCATCCTTATTATTCTTTTTTCATTATACGCAGGTTGGTTAAGAGGCTTTATTTTATCCGGCCTCGACTTGCTTATGTTTGTTGCAGGTATTTTACTTTCTTTTTTCAGCTATCCTTATCTCGCAGCTTTTTTGGAAAAGTATGCTTCATTGGGTTTCTGGACTGTGCCAATTTCGTTTATTATTGCCCTGATACTTATTCGCATTGCTTTGTCAATTATCGTAAATAAAATCCTAAAAGCTATCCCTGCTTCCGCTCACGCTAGCGCTGCGAATCATGTGCTCGGGCTTATTCCCGGAGCTATTAATGGTCTCATTTGGGCTACAGTTATTTCTGCACTTTTGTTATCATTACCCTTTTCTGGTTCGCTTTCAAATAACGTGAAAGAAAGCGTATTTGCAGAGAAAATGGCTGATAAGGTAGAATGGCTCAATGAAAAACTTTCTCCTGTATTTGATGAGGCTGTAAGCAGAACAGTAAATAAACTGACAGTAAACCATGAGTTGGAGGCTTCAGTGCGGTTGCCTTTCAGAGCCAGTAATCCGAAAGTCAGGGAAGATCTCGAGGCGAAAATGTTGATTTTAGTTAATGAAGAACGACAGAAGGTAGGTTTGAAGCCCTTAAAATTAGATCTTGAAACGCGTGTTGTAGCGAGAGATCACTCGAGAGACATGTTTGCCCGAGCCTATTTTTCTCATATAACTCCTGAAGGAAAATCACCTTTTGACCGTATGAGAAGAGCTAAAATCAGGTCGGTTGCAGCAGGTGAAAATCTCGCTCTAGGGCAAACTTTATATATCTGTCATCGTGGTTTAATGAATTCCCCTGGTCATCGGGCGAACATTCTAAATACTGCTTTTGGACGAGTAGGAATAGGCATTTTAGACGGAGGAATTTATGGCCTCATGATTACTCAAAACTTCAGAAATTAATTGTCGATATTATCTGAATTTGTACACGAGACCAGGAATAACTCCGACTCCTGGTTGATACTGCAAATTAAAAGAGAGATCACCTTTCTTTTTTACTTTGCCTGTTCTTATCAGCCTGGCATACCGGTGATAATTATTCACTACCTGTGTTCCACAGGCAAGTCCTAATAATGCACCTGCAAATACATCTGTAGCCCAATGTTTGTTTTCTATAATTCTGCTAAAGCTGATGAGGCCTGCTACCCCATAAGAAATGATTGGAATAGCAGGAATATTTTTGTATTCCATAGCATATACGCGCGCAGCAGCAAACGCCAAAGTTGTATGCCCGGATGGAAAAGCGCTATTGCCGCCATACGGCAAAGAATAGAAAGGGCCATGAAAGGTGGATATATTCTTATCTGAACCAGCGTCAATATCGTGTGGACGCAATCTTCCTGAAACTGTTTTAAATAAAGTCGACCAAAATGTAGAGGTAATGTATGCCTGGGTAGCTAGTGCGGTAGTCGTTCGCAGTTTTGGGTTCTTAAAAATAAATCCGTAAGCTGCAATTCCTGCAAAAGTGCCTACTTCATATACTCCTCCTATGTTAGTAAGCGTTTTGCTATAATTACCCAAATTCGGATTTTTTCTTCTTAATCCTGCTGCCCATTCCTGTACGGGCTTATCTAAAAAACTTATTCCTATTGTTGTGCCGGCAAGTGCAGCACCTGTAAGCCATCCTTTACCACGTATATCTAATGGGGAAAGTGCCTCCTGCTTAAAATCGTCTAACAATAAAGTGCTAAATACGCTCGCATTAACCTTTGTTCTTTCGTTATAAAATGCTTGTTCTATTAAATTTACCTGCCCAGTTGTGTCAGTTTGCTTTTTAAGACTGTCCAATTTAGTTATTATCGAATCGGTTTTTTGTGAAAAACTGAGGGAAGGTAAAAGCCCTATTATAGCTGCAATTAACCAACACTTCATCTGCATTTTATTTTTTCAGAATTTTTACAAAACAAGTGCCAGCAAGAATCAGTAAAAAAACTCTTTAATTAAAATTTGTCTTCTAAAAATTCAAGAAATAAAATCTTCAACGTTTTGTATTTACAAGTAAAAAATATAACAGCACTATTATTTCTTAAGGAGTAGTTATAGAAACAGGTAAGATTTTTCCGTTAAAAAAATGATGACCGGTAAGCGCAAAGTTCGACACCAGTTTGCCCATATCTATTGCCTTCACAGGAGATTTATAACCGGGAAAAGCCTTCTCAAGCATTTCGGTCTGGGCAGAGCCTAAAGACAGGCAATTTACTTTTATATTTCTTTTTTCCAGTTCTACGGCAAGACATTCTGTTAGGTTATGAAGGGCTGCTTTACTGGCAGAATAAGCAGCTAAACCGGGAAACTTTGTACTTCCACTAAACCCGCCCATGCTGCCAATATTTACAATGTGCGCACCTTTTGCTGCAAATAAGGGCAATAGATTTTGGATCATCTTTACGTGCCCTAAAAAATTACTTTGAAGCATCGAAACAAAGTCAAGCTGGTCTAGTTCTTCAAAAGATTTATTTATAAGACCGCCGGCGTTGTTTATAAGAATATCAATGTCGCTAAAATTCTTTTTTAAAAATGGAATTAATACAGTGTCATATTCACCATTAACTATATCAAATTTTAAAGGCAGCAAAACTCCGTCAGGATTACGACTGATACTAGTTTTTAACAAATTTTGCAACTTATATTCTGACCTCGCAAGTGCCACAACTTTGTTGCTTGTATTTTCGATTAATTTCAGTGCTGTTTCGTACCCGACGCCGCTGCTTGCACCTGTAATAACGATATTCATATTTAGGCTTTAGAGATTGCCACTTCAGTAACAGGATGGGTTATCAAATAAAAACCATCACTAATCAATTTCGTATACTCGGCGTTGAGCGCATTCTGTTTGAGAAATTCCGTAATCTCTTTGGCTGTACCGGCATAAATACTTTCCTGTTCAAGAACTTCCAAAATTTCTAAAGAACAAAGCCAATCATCAGAAAAATTTTCTTTGATCTTGCTCCACACCTCAATCAGCTTTTCGTAACCTTTGTGTTGCTCTCTGCAATTGCGCACCGTTTGAAACAGTTGCTGGTACAACTTTTCCTCCTGGCTGCAGTTATAGTGGGGGGTTTTCGTTTCAGGTATTAAAGGTATTTCTTCGAAAGAATCTTTATCTGCTGCGCCGCAAAAAACAGAAGTAATTTTCTCTCCAACTGCCATATCGTAAGTGCCCCAAGAGGGCTCAAAATAGATGGTGTCGTTTTTATCCTTAACAGAACAGTCGTTAAAAGAGATGATGATAATTTTGCCGTTTTTAACTGTAATGTCAGCAACTACGCCACTAACAACAAAGCCGTTTTCAAATGATAGGTGTACGTGTTGGCCTACATCAATTCCTGCTTCATACAATTGATCGGCACTAAAGTTTTCGAGAGGGGCAGCATAACCTGTTAGCTTACCAACAGGAGAGGAAAAGCCGTCGTTATGATAATGTTTATCATGTGCGGGTAATTGTTTGTTGTCAAAAGCAAGAGAAGTTGAGCCTGTTGTTTTGATAAACGATACAACCTCTTCATTTGAGATTATATTAGTAAAAACACCAGTTACCTGCAAGCCCGAGCTATAAACCGCAGTACAAACATTTTTGCACTCTATCGCTTTTAACAAACCTTCTGCTCCACCATTTCTAAATGCCATCTTGTTTGCAAAATCTTCCAGCACGTCTATTAAATTTTTAAATGTTGGAGTTACAAATAGTTGGGGTTGTTCTTTGGTAATGTCATAAGCGTAGTTAACAGCATCACCTGTATACCAAATTTTTTTTACCTCAGGCTTCATACAATTCGCACTCTCTCCAATGGAGGATAGCAAACCCGCTCCATATATTTTTGGTTCTTCACGTGTTCCAATTAGTCCGTACTCTACAGTCCACCAATGAAGTCGGCTGAGTAAAGCCATTTCAGAAGGTTCGCCGAGGTTATCCTGGCAATATTCTACCTTCTTTTGCGCTTTTTCTATATCTGAAGGATCAGCTTCAGGCAGTTCCTTTAAAATAGATAATTCACGAATGGCTTCATATAATTCAAAATCTATCGATGAGAACATGGCTTTAGCGCCAATAGAACCAAAGTAGCTTAGGTATTGATTGTAACCAGAGTCAGCAATTATAGGTGCATGGCCAGCCGATTCGTGAATGATATCGGGAGCCGGAGTATACTCAATATGTCTTAATTGCCGGATATCCGCGGCTATTACCAGAACTCTGCTTGCCTGGTATTCCATAAAAGCTGCCGGAGGTATAAAACCATCTACAGTTACTGCTCCCCAGCCGATTTTGCCAAGTGCGTCATTCATCTCCTGCACACTGGGAATTTTTTCAATTGTCAGACCTGCTTTGTGTAATCCTGGTATATATGGATAATATGCTACATCTTTCAAATAACTATAATTCTGCCGCATCACATATCTCCATACAGCATGATCTATAGAGGTATATTTTTCGTAGTGCTGCTCTACAATGAATTGTTTTAAATGCCTTGGTAGCCGCGCCACCTGCGCATTATTGAAGTCATTAATATTGTCCATGTCATCTCGCCCGTTTTTTCAATTTTAGGAAAAAATGCTTTGAACCCACAAAGGTAAGCAAAGCCAGATAGCATCTGAGTTGAACAAAATGCGGCGGAATAGTGAATAAACGCTGTTCTGATGTTTTATACCAAAAGTAACTTTTTTTCCAAGTGACAAGCGGCTCTTTACATGACCTTTCGTTAGTCCTAAATATCTTGTTACCGTACTCATCTATCGCTCTAAACCGTTAACGAACTGACATTAGAAGTCTTTCTTTCGCCTATTTGTTGACGCCACATTGCATAATAAAGGCCTTTATCTTCAAGAAGTTCATAGTGATTGCCTGTTTCGGCAACTTTGCCCTGCTCGAGCACATATATGCGGTCGGCATGCATGATCGTGCTAAGACGATGAGCAATCAAAACTGTTATTTGCTCTCTCTCTGACGAAATTTTTTTAATAGTGCTGGTAATCGCCTCTTCAGTTATGCTATCAAGGGCTGAAGTAGCCTCATCAAAAATAAGCAAGTATGGATGTCGTAGTAATGAGCGGGCTATGGACAGTCGTTGTTTTTCGCCCCCGCTAAGCTTTAAGCCTCCCTCACCAATTACTGTTTCAAGGCCTTTTTCAGCACGAGTGAGAATGTAGTTGCAGCTAGCTTTTTTTAGTACATCCCACAGTTCGTCGTCAGTTGCATCAGGATAAACAAATAAAAGATTTTCTTTTATAGTGCCTGCAAACAATTGCGTGTCTTGAGTTACAAAACCAATTTGCCCGCGCAACTCATCAAAATTTATGTCTGCACTGCTGACCCCATTATAAAGAATGTCGCCTGTTTGCGGCCGATATAGACCTACCAGTAATTTTACCAACGTGCTTTTTCCGGCTCCTGAAGGGCCGACGAATGCAATCGTTTCTCCTTTTTTTACATCAAAATTAATATCGTCGAGGGCTTTAAAGTCAGCAGTCTGATGCTTAAAACTTATGTTTCTAAATTCCAGTTCGTTTATTCCACCCACCGCCACAGGATGTACTGGTTTGGGTTCTACCTGCCTCTGCATGAGGTTATGAAAATTGCTAACCGAAGCTTCCGCTTCGCGGTAACTTACAATGATGTTTCCTATTTCTTGCAACGGACCAAATATGTAGAAGCTGTAGAACTGAAGCGCAATTAATTCCCCCGTCGTCAGCACCTGCCGGTAAATAAGCCAAACTAAGGTAAAGGTGATACATTGCCTTAAAAAGTTTACCAGTGTGCCTTGCACAAAACTTAATGTACGAATGCTTTTTACTTTTCTCAGTTCGAGACCCAATATTTTATAAGTGTTGGTGTTTAATCTTTTTACTTCTTGCTCTGTCAGGCCCAAACTTTTTACAAGTTCAATATTTCGAAGGCTTTCGGTTGTTGTACCAGCAAGTGAAGTAGTTTCTTTTACTATATTCTTCTGTATTGTTTTTATACGTTTGCTGAGCAGATTAGTAACAAAAGCCAACACTATCATTCCTCCGAAATAAACAGGCATGATGCTCCAGTGCTTACTAGTCGCATAAATGCCAATAAATACAAGGCTTACCAGTATTCCAAATAAAACATTTATAACATAACCAATAAACTTTTCGGTATCTAATCTTACTTTCTGTAAAATAGAGAGCGTTTCTCCACTGCGCTGGTCTTCAAAATCCTGGTAAGGCAGGCGCATACTATGGCGTAAACCGTCGGTAAATATTTTTGCACCGAATTTTTGCACAATCACATTTACCACATAGTCTTGAAACGCCTTTGCGATTCGGCTAACCATTGCTGTGCCTACTAACAAACCAAGTATTCTTAAAACGCCCCAAGCAAATTGATTTTGCGTGCGGGGATGTGTTTTAGCAGCATCAAAATAATATGGATGGTTAGTAAACTGATCGATAAGCCTACCAATTAACATCGGGTCAAACATGGAGAAAACCTGGTTGATTGTCGCCAGCAGCAGTGCCAGGGCAATCATCCATTTATATGGTTTTAAGTAATGAAATAGAATTTTCATAAATAATAATAATTAACAAAAGTCTGTAATTAAAGCTAATAAAATAATTAAGAGAGTAAAAGGTCAATTTTTAAAACGAATGCTTTATGAAAAGATGAAAGAGAACGGATAGTAAAATTGAAATACTTATGACTTTCCCTTCAGTAAAGCTTTAATAAAAAACGAAATAAGATTATAGCGTTTTTCGTTATAAGCTTTAAATTTTTAAAAAATTGATTATGAATTTAAGGAAGAAAGTCCTCGTATTGTCCTTCGCCTTGTTGTTTTTTAATCTTTTGAATGCTCAGATAGAAGTGGCTCATCTCAATTCTAAAGGATTTGCTTCCACCGGTCTTGGAGGTTTTTTAAACGTAGCCATACCTGTAACAGAGGGTAACTCTATAACTGCTGGAGCTGGTTTTTACAACTTTAAAAACAATAATCATCAAGTCGTCTTAATTCCTCTTCTATTAGGTTATCGGTATACGTTAGACGGAACAGGTAGAGGGCTTTACATAGAACCTACTGCAGGTTACACTATTGGCGGCACGGATATACAAAAGGCTGATGAAGCCAATTCTCCTTTAATTGAAGATGGACAATATGTTGAACAAAAGGCATCAGGTATAACTTCGGGAATAGGAGCAGGCTATATTTTTTCTGGAAAAGGTGCGTTTAATATCGGACTTCGTTATCAACATTTTTTTGTTTCAAAAGACCCTGGGTTAAACCTGCTTTCTTTTAGAATTTCACATTCTTTTTCATTTGGAAGAAGAGCAGATTAATCGACGTTATTTATTAAAGCACATTCTCAGACATTGCTACAACCTATAGATATTTTTTGTTTCCGTATGCAAGAGAAGTAAGCAGAGATAGAGTGTTCCATAACGCTTAATTAATCAAAGTACACAATCAGTGGTTAGGCGGGAATATTATAAAAAGGAGAGAATATTATAAAAGGTGGCATTTAAAGTCTGAAAGAAATTTACCGAAAAGTTGGAAAGACGTCCACGGGTAGTTTTAAAAACTATCATGCTAAAGGGTACGTTCAAGCTTCACAGATCATACTTTTCTTTCAAAACTTCTTTATTTTAGCCTGCCCAACCTTCCCTATCAAGACTTCGATATTGGATAGCTTCAGCCAAATGCTCGACTTTAATATCTTTACTGCCTGAAAGGTCTGCTATGGTTCTTGATACTTTTAAAATCCGGTCATAAGCTCTAGCTGAAAGATTCAATCTTTCCATCGCTTTTTTTAGTAATCCTTCGCCTGCCTGGTTAATTAAACATACTTCTCTCAGTTGCTTACTGCTCATTTGTGCGTTAGCGTAAGTGCCCGGAGTTTCTTTGTATCGTTCGGCTTGTATTTCCCTCGCTTTAATAACCCGCTCCCTGATCATGGCCGAGTCTTCTCCTTTACTGGTATTACTCAGTTCTGTAAATGAAACCGGCGTCACCTCTACGTGAAGGTCAATTCTGTCAAGCAATGGTCCTGATATTTTGTTTAAATATTTTTGTACAGCTCCGGGAGGGCATGTGCATTCTTTTTCAGGATGATTATAATACCCGCACGGGCAGGGGTTCATGCTCGCTATCAACATAAAGTTTGCAGGAAAATCGAGTGCAGCTTTGGCTCTCGATATAGTTACCCGTCTCTCTTCCATTGGTTGTCGCATTACCTCCAGTACAGTCCTTTTAAATTCGGGTAGTTCATCTAAAAATAGAACCCCATTATGTGCTAATGAAATTTCCCCAGGTTGAGGAACACCACCTCCACCTACGAGGGCAACATCTGAAATCGTATGATGTGGACTTCTGAAAGGTCGTTTATTAATTAACGATGCATTTTCAGGCAACTTTCCTGCAACACTGTGAATTTTAGTCGTCTCTAAAGCTTCCTGCAAGCTTAAAGGAGGTAATACAGTTGGAAGTCTTTTAGCCAACATTGTTTTGCCTGCTCCCGGGGGTCCTATCAATATAGCGTTATGGCCCCCGGCGGCTGCAATTTCTAAAGCACGCTTTATATTTTCCTGTCCTTTTACATCTGTAAAATCAAGCTCAAATTGAAATTGAGAATTAAAAAATTCTTCTCTTGTATTTACATCTACCGGGGTTAATGTTTTTTCGTCGGCTAAAAACTCAATTACTTCCTTAAGATGGGTTACTCCATAAACTGCAAGATTGTTTACCATTCCAGCTTCACTTGCATTCGCCTTGGGAACAATCAAGCCTTTAAAGCCTTCTTTACGCGCTTGTATCGCTATCGGCAATGCTCCTTTTATTGGTTGAATGGTACCATCGAGGCTTAGCTCGCCCATGATGACATACTCTTTAAGCACTTCAGGGTTATCAATTTGCTCGCTTGCCCCAAGTATACCTATCGCTATTGGAAGGTCAAATGCTGAACCGCTTTTTTTAATGTCAGCCGGCGCCATATTTACCACAATCTTTATTCTGGGCATTCTAAATCCATTACCCTTTATTGCGCTGTCAATTCTTTGCTGACTTTCTTTTATCGCTCCATCAGGTAGACCTACAAGAAAGTATCCCTGACCTTCGCTTACATTTACTTCAATTGTTATGTTAATTGCTTCCACTCCATACACTGCACTTCCAAACGTTTTTACCAGCATGAAACAAGGTTGATATTTGTTAGTTTAAAATTGAAAGTAATGAAATAATGTTTTTTATGCGAGGGCTTGCAGAATTGCGTTAATCTATTTTATGCAGATTTTTATCCTGCTTTCAAATCGGCTATTTGTGCTCATCAATCATCCTTTTTGGTTGTTTAACAATTTATGTGAGCTACGGACAGCTTGAAATCGTCGCAGATACTTTTTTAAGACCTCTATCTTATTCCAAACAAGCCTAACTGTAAAGAGAAAATATTACCGCTCATGGTAGCCGATAACGTCCAGGGGGAACTTTTAAAATACTTGATTATTCCCAATGCAGGTCTTAAACCTGTGTTAGGGTTGGTGGAAATTTTGTTGTCAGAACCGGCAATATGGTAACCGACTCCGCCGTAAACTTCCCAGGTATTCAACACTTGTCCAGCTCTCACTTCGCCTATGCTTGGCATGTCCGATTTTTTAAGCTCACTTAAAACAATCATATTTACGGAAAGGTGGGTACTAGTGGGTAACATAGCACCAATGGAATAGCTTGCTATTACCGACTGCTTTGAAGAATATCCCCCGCTTAAGCCCATGGCAACTCCTGTTGTGCGATCTGTTGCACTGTTATGTTGTGACCATGAAGCGAAACTAATTAATGTAAAAAGTACTGCAGCTGTTAATTTCATATTTATATAGGATCTTATTTAAACGAGCAATAATTGTCTTTTCGGGTTTTCTAATAGCGAAAGAATCAGCTAATAGAGTAATCTAAAAAAGAGTTGAAATTCTAAGACTTATTTATGCTGAAATGACATTGATCTTGTAACTATTCCATGTATTTCAAAACTTAGGCCCTCTATTATTTCGTCAAAACTTGTGCCTTGAAAGTATCTTTTAAAAAAGTGAAATCACCTTTCGGTTTTATACGTAACTAATGCTTTTCACTGCTAATTACAAAGGGAAATACTTTTTCTTTAATTCTAATGAGGTAAATGCAAGCCATCAACTTAGACAAGCTTTAATTTGATTTGGTTGCAAATGGCCTTTATCCCAGGATTTTTGTTGTTATATAAAGTGAGCTCCGGGTCAATGTAATGTTCGAAATCTATTCCAAAAGTTTCAGTTTGTCCGAATTTGTAGCTTTATTATATTCTCCTGTTATTTTATAACTGTCCTCCAATTGCCAATTTTTAGATTGTACTACTTCAGTAAGAATAGTACGCATTTGATCTGCAGCTATTTTTGGCAGGTGACTCTTTATAGCAGCTAATTCAACTTGTTTTTTACCGTTGGCTTGTATACGTGTAAGATCTTCACGATTGAGCAGATTGAAAATGCCTTCGTCGAAATTGTAGTATTTATAGTCCGTCTCTATGCTCAAAATCTCTGGCGCAGGAAAAGAAATAAGTTTAATTTTTTGATTTGATTCATCGGCTTCCCAAACACATTTCTCAAAATCAAAACCAATCAGCACTTTTGCTTCAATAATAACTAAGGCTCTTTTAGTGGATGGTAGAAAGCCAAAAAGTTTTTTTGTTTCTTCAAAGTTGTACAACTCATTTAACTGGCCTTCCGCACAAACTATTTTGAACACCTTTCTTATGCTCTCAATTACAGTGTGAGTACTCTCTCTTACTACGCTTTTATTCTGTTTTGTTATAAGTTTTAAGACGAGAAAGGCTATTAAAGCCCCGAGTAATAGTCCAATGAGTAAGAGCGGTATCATACCTGATATTGAAGATGGTTTTGAAATCGATGTACTTCTGGTAGTATAAAAGAATAATATTATTAGCAAAAGAACGCCTGAAAATATTAGAACAGGCTTTGTATACTTTTTTGGGAAAGATGCCATATTTTCTTTAATAATATTAGGAATACATCAGTTGCAAATCTGATGCCCCTCATTTTATTGGCATTTAAGAAAAGAATATTTGGAAAAGAAGAAAAGCTAACAAAAACAGTTTTAATTTTTACGAACAGGGTAATTATAATTAACGCTTCGGTAGCCTCTGAGCATCTAACAAAACTTTGCAATAGCGGCTTTTTAAAAAGAACTTGTAACAACCTTATATCTGTAATTGTCGTCCTATGGTGTTATGGAGTTAATATTTTACCTACTGCTTAACTATATTTATGTAGTCACCATAATACTTTTTGTGACGAAAATTGCCTTTTTTGTACATCATAAAAATAAAAACTGGAAGTTAGATCAGTTTCTATACTTTAACGTAATTGATATTAAACTGTCTAAACCAGAGGGAGCAAAGCATAAAAAGCTGCAAAATATTTTGACTGTTACAATACTGTTTTTTTTTATTGTAAACATCATATTGGTTGCACTTTTCGGGAATTAAAAATGAGCAAACCAGAAGTTGACTGTCAATGCGAGTTGGCGACAGTAAGTTGTAGTTACGTGAATTTATGATTAGTATTGAAGTTAATTATTGATTTAGACCATGAGTTGATGTAGATAAAGCAGCCACATTGATATCAATCAAGTGCTCGATATTTGCCGGTGTTTCAAAGTTCCCATAATATAACCGCTTTATAATTTAGTTGTCCTAATAATCATGTAATCTTATTACTAAATTTTAGTTTTTTTAATGAAAAAAAATGCAGGCATATTTATTTTTAATAATGATGAAGCGCTTGATTTTTTTTGGACCTTTTGGAGTATTCTCAGTAGCATCAGAAATAAATAACTTTGAATTTTTTGAAGTATTTTGCTGTTTTACTGTAGCTAAAACTAAATAGCTTATACTTGCAGTACATTATTTTATCTATAAATCCCAAGTATAGTTTTCACAATGCACTCCAAATAGATATCTTATTCCAGGAGGCACAGGCACAAGGCAATTTATAAATAACGATGAGACTTTAAACTGGGTTAAGCAAGTGGATCATGATTCGAAATATACAACCAGTATTTGCACTGTAGCAAGGTTACTAGGGAAGTTAAGTTACTTTGACCATAAGCCTTATCTTTTAGGCAAGCAATAACGACCAAACTCCTTGTCGCAATGTTCCCTCAAATGTCGTATTCACCCACTATGCTATTTTCATTGAGGGCATTGATTCTGCTAATCAGTTTTTCTCTTTTTTTTTTCAAGTACGGTATTGATTTCGATTACGGTATTCATTTCGATGTTAATCAGTCTTGAAAGAGAAAACCAGTTACCTGAATCATCGAGGAAACAAGGCTTCAAAACACAGAAATCAGTTATTCCTTTACGCTTCTGCCCGCAAAACTTCTAAAGGGCTTCTTTTTAGAACTCCCCTGATATTCATTAGACCAATCACAACTGTTAGTAAACAAATCAGCACAAATACAATCAGCAGAGGAAGCGGCGACATCAAAAAATCAGTTTTAAAAGTATACTTGGCTAAAGCCCATGATGAAAATAAAGATAAAAGAATGCCTGTTGCTGCAGCTAAGGCGCCTAAAAAGAAATATTCCAATCCCGTTATAATTAATATTTGTTTTCGGCTTGCCCCAATGGTTCGCAGCAGTACACTTTCCTGTATGCGTTGGTACTTACTGATCAACACCGAAGCTATTAACACTACTAACCCTGTTACGATACTAAAGCCAGCCATAAAGCGTATGACAAAACCTATCTTTCCAAGTATGTCATCTATCGTTTTTAGTATAAGTCCAAGATCGATAATTGAAACATTAGGGAAACTTTTTACCATTGCCTTTTGAAAATTTGCTGAGGTTTCTTCTGACGGAACATGCGTAAGCAAAACGTTGAACTGTGGTGCGTCTTCGAGAACTCCTTTCGGAAATACCAGAAGAAAATTGGTTTGCACCCTGTTCCAGTCTACTTCACGAAAACTTCCTACGATAGTAGAAACTCTGGCACCTTGTACGTTAAAAACCATGGTGTCTCCCAGCTTTAGTTTTTGCCGCTTCGACCATCCCTCCTCAATTGATATGTATATAGGACGGGCAGCACCTTCAACCGTTCCATGCCATTGCCCTTCGGTTATTTTTTCTGATGCTATAAGTGAACCTCTGTAAGTGACCCGGTACTCTCTTGTAAATGCACCTCTTCTTAAACTTGAGTCTTCCTTGCGTCTTGACCCGGTCTCACCGTTGATCGTCTCTAGTCGCATATTCACTACGGGCACTTGTTGAAGCACAGGCATGTTGTATTGTTTGGTGAGCGCGGATACCTTTTCTTTTTGTGCCGTTTGAATGTCGAACAAAACCATATTTGGCTGATTTCCACTCGCTGCCAATTTGATCCTGCTAAGTAAAATAGACTGAATAGAAAATAGAGTGCAGATAAAAAAGGTGCCCAAGCCAATAGAAACGATCAAAATAATAGTTTGGTTATTGGGTCTGTATAAGTTCGCAAGACCTTGTCTCCATAAGTAGTTTAAGGAATCAGGAAAAAACTTGCGTATTAGCCACATCGTCAGACGAGCAATTGCAGTCAACATACCAAAGGGCGACCAGTATTCCTGCAGTGAAGAAAAAAGTTTCTCTCCACGTATTCAACTGGTTGCGGGTGAACAAAAGAATGAAAAGAAGTATCAATGCATATACGGCCCATCTGGCTTTATCGTTCTGCATAGTGCCGTTATCTACAGACAGGCGAAGCGTATTTAACGGAGAAATTTTGCGTAGAGAAATCAGCGGCAACAGCGCAAACAACAGCGAGACGCAAACCCCTAAAGCAATACCTTGACCAATTGAGGACCATGAAGTTGAAGTAGTTATTTCAACAGGAATGAGATCTTTTAGTACAACCGGCAAAAATTGTTGAATGATAGTTCCGAGCAAGGCACCCATCACTGAGCCTGCCAGACCTATTGATACAATTTGTATCAAATAGATCAAAAAAGCCTGTTTTGACTTTACGCCCAAACATCGAAGTATCGCAATAGAATTTACTTTTTCTTTTACATAGATATGAATCGAACTACCCACGCCTATACATCCGAGTAATAATGCAATAAAACTTACTAACGATAGAAACTTCGTCAGGTCGCTAAATGATTTGCCCGTATTTTCTTTTTGATTGCTGATTGTGTTGTAGTTCAAAGCGTCTTTTTCAAAGCGTGGTTCGAGCTTTTTTACCAATTGATCAACATTTACTTTTCCATCGAATTTATAATAGAATTTATAATTGATCCTGCTTCCTTTTTGCGAAAGTCCTGTTCCTTCAAGATAATAAAGGGGAATATAAACGGTAGGCGCAACTGCAGCAGAGAACCCCGTTTGTCCCGGAGCTTTTAATAAAGAGCCTGCAATGACAAATGTGAGCTGTCCTATTTTTACGCTATCCCCCACTCTTGCATTGTATTGCAACATTAAAGTTTTATCAACAAGAGCAGCCGGATGCTTTCGAAAAGATTTGCCTGCCTCTACCGGTTCTGTTTCTAACGATCCATAGTAGGGAAATTCTCCTTCTAATGCTTTTATTTGCACCAGCCGGGTCCCCTCACTTTTGGGAAAGTAAACCATCGATGCAAAAGAACGTTCTTCAGATTTTGTTCTGCCGAGGGAGTCAATAAGTTTTTTAACACTTGCATCAACCGGTTTGTTTGTTGAAATTTCAAGGTCTGCCCCAATTAAACCGGCAGCTTGTTTATCAATGTCATTTCTTAAATTGTCGCCTAAAGAATAAATTGCTACCAGAGCGGCAATACCTAAAATAATAGAAGAAATGAACAGAAAAAGGCGGCCCCGATTGCGTCTGCTATCTCTCCACGCCATTAGAAAAAGCCAGCCCCAGGCTCCATAGCCAGCTCTTTTTCCGTCAGCATTGTAATCACTCATTTTATTAAATTAAATATTCTTCCTCAAGGCAAAAGCCGCGATGGTTGTTCATCACTGACAACCTTGCCTCCTTTGATCCTTATAATTCTCTGTGTTTTTACCGCCAGATCATTGTCGTGTGTCACCAGTACTAATGTGGTACCGGCTTCTTTGTTCAAACCAAAAATAAGGTCAATTACCTTTTCGCTTGTTTCTGCATCAAGGCTTCCTGTTGGCTCATCGGCAAATAGTATTTGCGGCTTATTAATAAATGCCCTGGCCAATGAAATTCTTTGTTGCTCACCCCCGCTTAGTTGTGCAGGAAAATGATGAGAACGATCAGCAAGACCTACTTTTTCAAGCAAATCCATTGCGACAAGTTTTATCTTTTTTACGCCTCTAAGTTCAAGTGGTACCATCACATTTTCGAGAGCGGTGAGCGTGGGCATCAATTGAAAATTCTGAAAAATAAACCCGACATGCTCATTGCGAACTTCCGCTCGCTGGTCCTCGCTTAAGTCATCAAGTTTAATGTTATTTAATTCAATACTTCCCTTGCTTGAGCGATCAAGACCGGCACATAAACCAAGCAAAGTTGTTTTACCACTTCCGGAAGGGCCGACAATAGACATCGTAGATCCTGCCTCTACAGAAAAGTTAATGTTATCTAGTACAGTTAAGGTGCGGCCTGCACTTTGATATGTTTTGCTTACGTTTTGTAGGTTTAGTATTGCCACGAGACTGAGTTTTTATTGAATGTTATAAATGTACTTGTTTAAACAATGGAAAAGGTTTTGAGTTTTGACCGAAGCTTTTTGCTCAAATGTTTAGTGAAAGGATAAAAGACAATATATTTTATGAATGAATTTTTTGGGATAACGGGCGATAGCCTGAAAGCGGTTGATAGTGCGGATAGACAAGTAGTGGAAGGTAAGGTTCGAAGCGATCAACAAGTAAAAAGCATTTTATTTTTTGGTGATAGCCTTACTGCCGGGTACGGATTAAAATCTTCTGAAGCTTTTCCCTCTCTGATTCAGGAGAAAATTAATTCTTCCGGGTTAAAGTATAAGGCAATTAATGCAGGAGTGAGCGGAGAAACTTCATCAGGCGGACTTTATCGCATTAATTCATATTTAAACGATCGGATTGATGTGTTTGTTTTAGAGCTTGGAATAAACGATGGATTACGAGGAATACCGGTTGTGGAAACAAAAAGAAATCTTCAATTAACCATTGATAAAGTAAAATTGCGCCACCCTCACGTAAAGTTGGTATTGGTCGGCATGTTATTACCTCCTTACTTTTCGCAAAAGCACATGGACGATTTCAAAAACATGTTTCCGGATTTAGCGGGAGACAATAACATGGCCATTATTCCATTTTTGCTGAAAGGAGTAGGCGGCGTAAGAGCTTTAAACCTGCCCGATGGAGCGCATCCTTCAGCGGCAGGACACAAAATTGTGGCTGAAAATGTATGGGGCGTGCTTAAAGATGTAATAAAATAAGGGGCTTTTTTATCCGGCAGAAAAAGGTAAAGGTGATAAGTAAGATTTATTGTAATAAATTCATTTTAAAATAATTTTCAAAGAAGGTTTCATGTTTTATAAACAGGGCATTACCAAATTGCACGGCTGGCTTTTTCTTATGCTTCTTTTTTTGATTGGTTGTGCTACCGACGGCAATAAACCTAAAACTGAAAAGGGACAGGCTACAGCGTCAACACCAAAGGCAGCAAGTCAGCCGGTAAAAAGCATCCTTTTCTTTGGCAATAGTTTGACTGCAGGATACGGATTAGATCCATCAGAGTCTTTTCCGTCGTTAATACAACAAAAAATCGACTCAGCTCAATTAAATTACAAATCGGTAAATGCAGGAGTAAGTGGTGAAACGTCAGCAGGTGGGGCAGCAAGAATTGACTGGATTCTAAAACAACCGTTAGATGTATTTGTGCTGGAACTCGGTGCAAATGATGGGCTACGAGGAATACCGGTAACTGAAACTAAAAAGAACTTACAGTCAATCATTGAAAAGGTAAAAAAGATATATCCGGAGGCAAAACTGGTTCTTACAGGAATGCAAATACCGCCTAGTATGGGGCAGGAATATTCGTATAAATTCCAAAACTTATTTCCAGAATTAGCTAAGAAAAATAATATGGCTCTGGTTCCTTTTTTATTGGAAAATGTTGCAGGCATTAGAGCACTAAACCAGCAAGACGGAATTCATCCTACAGCAGCAGGTGCTAAAATAGTTGCTGAAAATGTTTGGAAAATACTGCAGCCAATTTTAGAGCAATAACTATTTTTAGCTTTAAGTGTTATTGCTTATCTTATCATTACTGAATATTTTATTATGAAGAGAATTGCCTTTTATGGTATCGTTTCAATATTTTTTTCTTTGTCAGCATGTATTTCTGCTCCGGCCGTCACCGCTCAGAGCAATGCTAATGACTCGTCGTATACTTACAGTACTGCTACTTCCGGTGGAACAGGCAAATTTTATTTAGGTCGAGAAATTGCACATGTTATGGGTGCATCTAACTTAAGCTGGCTCGATAGAAATAGCCGTCCGCAGGAGGAGAATACGCAATTAGCTATTGATAAGATTGAATTGCCCGAAACAGGGGTAATCGCTGATATTGGGGCAGGAACAGGTTACTACACTTTTAAGCTAGCTCCTAAAGTTCCAAAAGGAAAAGTTTATGCAGTAGAAATTCAGAACGAAATGATTGATGCAATTAATGACAGAAAAAAGAAGTTAAAAAACACAAATGTCGAAGTTGTAAAAGGAGGTTTTAAATCACCTAATCTTCCTGACAATTCAGTTGATCTAGCCATAATGGTTGATGTGTATCATGAGTTTGAATATCCGGTTGAAATGTTACAGGCAATAAGAAAGTCGCTAAAAAAAGACGGAAAAATTCTATTAATAGAATATAAAGGAGAAGACCCGGCAGTTGCCATCAGGCCGTTGCATAAAACAACTGTTGCACAGTTAAGTAAGGAGTTGGGGGCAAATGGTTTTAAGCTTGATTACGACGGAGAATTTATGCCGATCCAACACTTTCTTCTATTTAAAAAGGTTGATTAGTAAAAGGAAGGTCCAATGAAGGCCAATTTTTTACTGCTCGGCCTATTCCGGGTTTTTTTGCAAAACAGTAGTTACAAAATAGTAGTAGTATTGATGCTATGGAAAACTGCATGTGAACCGAGCGTGGCAACAATGCATAATCCAATTCCTATTGCCCGTTACAAAAAATACAATAATATAAGAACAAATAAAAAAATGAATTGCTTTAACTTAAAGAAGTACAAAGCTTTTCTTTCTCAGTTCCCTTTTTATTTTTCCTTGCGTTACCTTCGCACGCTTAAATCAGGGCATTAAATCACTAAGGCAAAAAGTCATTGAAATTAACTGCAGATGTTTTCCTTATTGACCAAATGACTCAATGACTTATTGACTACCAAAAATGAAATACGAAAAAGAAATAAATCGCCGCAAAACCTTTGCGATTATTAGCCATCCCGATGCAGGAAAGACTACATTAACCGAAAAGTTCCTGTTGTTTGGAGGTGCTATCCAAACGGCAGGTGCGGTAAAAAGTAATAAAATAAAGAAGCATGCGACCAGTGACTTTATGGAGATTGAGCGCCAGAGAGGTATATCTGTAGCCACTTCTGTAATGAGTTTTGAGTACAAAGACATGCTAATCAACCTGCTCGATACGCCTGGTCACAAAGATTTTGCAGAAGATACTTACAGAACTCTAACTGCTGTTGACAGTGTAGTGCTCGTCGTTGATAGCGTAAACGGGGTAGAGGAGCAAACACGCCGGTTGATGGAAGTATGCAGAATGCGTGATACGCCGGTAATTGTTTTTATAAATAAAATGGATCGTGATGGTAAAAACCGCTTTGACCTGTTGGAAGAAATAGAGAATGAATTAAAAATTTCTCTCCATCCCATGACATGGCCTATTAACCAGGGCAAGGATTTTAAAGGAGTATATAACCTGCACGATAAAAACCTTGTTTTGTTTGCTGCCAGTACCAAAGGTGCAGATGAAAATACAGTTGAAATAAAAGACCTGAGCGACAAAATTCTTGATGAAAAAGTTGGTGATCGTGATGCAGAAACGCTGCGTGAAGATGTGGAGCTGGTTGCAGGCGTTTACGGAGAATTGAAAGCCGAAGAATATTTATCGGGTAAAATTGCGCCTGTTTTTTTTGGCAGCGCTGTCAATAATTTTGGGGTAAAGGAGCTCTTAGATACATTTATCAGGATTGCGCCAACGCCCAGAGACAGGCAAACAAATGAACGGGCAGTTAGCGTTGCCGAACCTAAGTTTAGCGGGTTTATTTTTAAAATTCATGCTAATCTCGATCCTAAACATCGGGATAGAATTGCGTTTTTAAGAGTATGCAGCGGCAAATTTGAGCGTAACAAATATTTTCACCACGTGCGTATCGATAAAGATGTTCGCTTTAGCAATCCATACAGCTTTTTAGCCAGAGATAAAGAAGTGGTTGATGAGGCTTTTCCGGGGGATGTGGTAGGTTTATTTGATACAGGCAACTTTAAAATTGGTGATACCTTAACTGAAGGGGAAGACTTTTATTTTACAGGTATCCCAACTTTTTCACCGGAGATCTTTAAGGAAGTGGTTAACAAAGATCCGATGAAGACAAAGCAACTCGAGAAAGGGCTAATACAGTTGACAGACGAAGGTGTAGCACAGTTATTTACCCAATTTGGTGGTACAAAAAAAATTATTGGTTGTGTAGGGGAACTTCAGTTTGAAGTAATACAATATCGGTTGTTGCATGAGTACGGCGCCTCTGTTCAGTTTAATCATCTTCCTTTTTATAAGGCTTGCTGGCTTACTTCTAAAGATTCTAAAAAATTAAACGATTTTGCCCGGTATAAACTGGCAAATACAGGTGAAGATAAAGATGGCAATATGATATACCTGGCACAAAGTGAATGGTTCTTAAATACGGAAATTCAAAACAACCCTGATATCCAATTTCATTTCACCAGCGAAATACATAAGTAAAACAGCTCAATTCCTGCAGATGGTCTTTTAGTGAATTTGTCTAGCCAGATGGAGCACGCAGATTGATTATCTTTGTTTGACGATTTAAATAAACTTGCAGCTTTGAATGAGCTGCATTTTTATTTAAAGTTCTAACTATTAAAGTAAAATAAGAATGAGGGAACAAGAACATCTTAATGACTCCCACGGCTCCCCGGCTGCAGTGAAGAAACTTGACCTGGTAATAATTGGAGGCGGCCCTATTGGTCTTAACTGCGGTCTTGAGGCAGAAAAGGCCGGTTTAACTTATGTAATTGTAGAGAAAGGAGCCCTTGTAAATTCATTATATAATTATCCTTCCAACATGACCTTCTTTTCAACGAGCGAAAGGTTGGAGATTGGAGGCGTGCCTTTTGTTAGCAACAACCCTAAACCAACAAGGCCCGAAGCACTTGAATATTATAGAAGAGTGGCAATATCAGGAAGCTTGAATATCAAGCTTTTTGAAGAAGTACTACACATAGAAAAAAAGGAGGAAACTTTTACGGTCAAAACAACTAAACAATATTACACCGCTAAAAATATTATTATAGCAACAGGCTTTTATGATATTCCTTATCTGCTAAATGTGCCTGGAGAGAACTTGCAGAAAGTAAAGCATTACTATAAAGATCCGCATTTTTACGCCTTTCAAAAGGTGTTAACTGTAGGTGCTGCCAACTCTGCAATAGATGCAGCATTAGAAACATGGCGCAAAGGTGCAGAGGTAACAATGGTTATTAAAGCCGATAAAATAAGCGACCGGGTGAAGTATTGGGTAAAGCCCGATATAGATAACAGGATAGCCGAGGGCTCTATAAAGGCATACTTCAACTCATCCATTTCCGAAATTCGTGAGCATGAAGTAGACATTAATACACCTGGGGGCTTAACTACGATACAAAATGACTGGGTGCTGGCTATGACAGGTTATCAACCCAATATGAAGTTTCTAAGAGATGCTGGTATAGAATTATCAAATGATGCGGTACTTTGCCCCGTTATTAACGAAGAGACACAAGAGACCAATGTAAAAGGTGTTTATTTAGCAGGCGTAATTTGTGGCGGCATGAACACCCACCGATTATTTATTGAAAACTCCAGAGTACATGCAGTGAGAATTATAGGACACATTTTGAAGACTAAGAATTGTTAAGGTGTACTAGCACTAAGGAACAACTAGATTGTTACTCCCAGACATTGTGTAATTCTGGCGATATTTTACAGTTTTCACCCAATTGAAATTCAAATGAATTTTTAGATGTGTGCAACTGATATTTACCATAAGCTAATTCATATATTTCAATAACCTTTTTCTTCCAATCTACTATCAGGTAGTATTTCACTCCTTGCTGTTCGTAATAATCGTATTTTACGCCACGGTCTTTTTGTTCAGTAGAATTCGATAGAATTTCGATGATTAAAGCCGGAGTAAAGTCTAAATAAGATTTATTGATAATGCCGCAAACAATTAATATATCAGGTTCAAATATGGTATCTTCTGCTATTTTATAATCAATAGGCTGATATACTTTACACCCTTTACATCCACTCTTTCTTATTGCTAAATTTAATTCGGTAATTAATTCTCCTGATAGCCGTTGGTGTTCAGGCATTGGCATCGGACTCATTGCTATTGGAACTCCATCAATCAATTCCCAGCGTCCTTCCCAGCGAACCCAATCTTCGTAGGTATAATGAGGTATATATTTTACGGCTATTCCCATAATTAAAATTACTACAATTTAATAAGCAACTAAAATTCAGGCATAACGCCTACATAGCTTTGTGGTGTTATTGCTCTCAGCTCTTTTTTTACTTCCTCGCTTACATTCAACGTTTCTATAAACTGCTGAATATCCTCTTTAGTAATAGCTGTTTTTCCCCTGGTCAATTCTTTCAAAGCTTCGTAAGGTTCAGGATAATTTTGACGACGAAGAATAGTTTGAATTGCTTCTGCCACCACTGCCCAATTTTTTTCGAGATCTTCATTTATCTTAGCTTCATTTAATAAAAGTTTACTAAGACCTTTTTCAATAGATTTTATTGCAATTAATGTATGTGCGACCGGTACTCCAAGGTTACGTAAGACAGTACTATCAGTCAGGTCTCTTTGCAGTCGGCTTACAGGTAACTTAGATGAAAAATGCTCAAGCAGCGCATTTGCCACTCCCAGATTTCCTTCAGCGTTTTCAAAGTCAATAGGGTTTACTTTATGAGGCATAGCGCTGCTGCCTACTTCGCCTATTTTAGTTTTTTGTTTAAAATATTCCATACTGATGTACGTCCACGCATCACGGCAAAAATCAATTAGAATATTATTAATCCGCTTGATACAATCGAAATGAGCGGCAAGGTTATCGTAATGTTCTATTTGTGTGGTAAACTGCATACGCTTAAGGCCAAGCACGTCTTCTACAAACTGGTTACTTAATTCTATCCAGTTTCTGTTAGGATAAGCTACTGTATGCGCATTGAAATTTCCCGTTGCTCCCCCAAATTTTGCAGCATAAGGAATGTATGAGAACAAATCTACCTGGTTTTGCATTCGTTCTACAAACACCATAATCTCCTTACCTAGTATTGTTGGAGATGCAGGCTGGCCGTGAGTTTTAGCAAGCATAGGAACATTTTTCCATTGTTGCGCAAGACCCCGCAGGCTCTTCTGCAGGTTTATAATAGTGGGGAGATATTCATGCTCCATGCACGCCTTCCAGCTCAGAGGGATAGAAGTGTTGTTTATGTCCTGCGACGTTAATCCAAAATGTATCCATTCTTTAATCTCTGCGCTGCCTGCTTTTTCAAGTTGTTCTTTTAAAAAATATTCAACAGCTTTAACATCGTGATTTGTAATCTTTTCAATTTGTTTTATTTGTTCTGCGTTCTCTACGCTAAATGACTCAGCTACTTTTTGTAAGTGCTGCCGGCATTTATTTTCAAGTTCAAAAAATTGATTATCTGCTAAAAAGAAAAAATACTCTACTTCAACCAAGACCCGGTATTTCATCAATGCGTATTCGCTAAAGTATTCATCTAAAAATTCCACCTGGTTTCTGTACCGTCCGTCAATTGGTGAAATTGCTGTTAGATTAGATAATTGCATGTATTAGTAGCTGCTTTAATTATGATAATATTCGATGAAAGAGAATTTTTTGAACCGGGCTTTATGTTACATTATTCTCCTTTTGTTGCGTCGCACTCTTGTACTTTTTTGTTCTTAATTCAGCTTTCTAGAGCGACAGAAACAACATGGCTAACAATATCTCACGCCGGCATCTAAACCTGAGTAATAAAACCTGCAGTAAAAAGCTCAAAAGTTTCACATATACAAGTGTGTGACACAACGATGTTTAACAGTAGCACTTCCGCTGGTTACATAAAAAAGATTTTTCTTTGCAGCCTCAAAAATAGATGAATTGTACAAGACTATAAAGGTAGGCGCTGTAAGTTATTTGAATACGAAACCCCTGATGTACGCTTTTAAACATGGATTGAAAATAAATGGGATGGAGATTTTGGAGGAATATCCTGCAAAAATTGCAGCCATGTTATTAAATGATGAAATTGATGTCGGACTGGTGCCCGTAGCAATTATACCAGAGCTAAAAGAACACCATATTATCTCTGATTATTGTATCGGGGCAGAGCAGGAAGTAGCATCGGTATGTTTATTTAGCGAGGTGCCGCTCGAAAATATTGAAAAGGTTATACTTGATTATCAAAGCAGAACGTCGGTTGCACTGGCAAGAGTTTTAATAGAAAAATATTGGAAACTGTCGGTCGTTTTTGAAGAAGCTAAGGAAAATTTCAGGGAAGATATTAAAGGCACAACGGCAGCAGTTGTTATAGGCGACCGGGCATTTGAACAACGGAAAATATCAACATACAAGTACGACCTGGCAAACACCTGGATTGAGTTTACGGGACTTCCATTTGTATTTGCAGCATGGGTGGCAAACAAACCCTTGCCAAAAGATTTTATTCAACACTTTAATGAAGCTAATAAAAAAGGCCTCGAAAACATAGATGCGGTGGTAGCAGAAAATTTTTCTCCTTACTACGATTTGAAAAAATATTTTTCAGAGAACATTAGCTACGAGCTAACTGAGGATAAAAGAAAAGGACTGGAAAAATTTTTGTCATTCCTGTAAAAGCTTTATTTCCTACAAATCCCATAAATCTTACAAATCCAGGTTCAGACGATTTAATACCAAAGCCTTGCCTGCACTTTTCTTAAATATTCTAATGAGCTTTTTTTCAATTTAGTTCTTCTTTCTTTTTCTGATATTTTAAAAATTTGTTTCCAGCCCTCAAGCCATCCGGCCAGATCAAATCCTGCTTTTATAAAATATTCTATTGACCACATTATTGAAGTAGAGTAAAAGTAAATTTTAGGTAAATACCGATACG
>JBBPZJ010000373.1:0-17193 GCA_038199395.1 Chitinophagales bacterium | reverse complement strand
TAGTTATTCTTTTATTTTCTATAGCTCATCTTCAACGATCTTACCTTTCGCTAAAATTATAATTTAAAGCAACCTTTTTACTTATAATAATATGTAGATGTTAATAACGTTGTTTCTAACTTTTATCCCCTTCAAACTGGTCTCCCTTGTGCTTAAAGAGAACATTAAAAGTGGTGAGGCTGCCGTAAATGCGGGTAATGTATTGCTGCAAATCAACCTTTTCTTCGTCAGTCATTATTTTATGAGCATTTATCTTTTGCTCCATCACTCTAAGCCGGTCTCTTAACATTACTATTTTATGGAAGAACACTTCTATTTCGACTTCTTTTTCCTTAAGTGTTTTATCACCTGGTCTAAGTATCATCATTCCATTTTTCCAGCGATCTGCCAGTGGAACAACTTCTGTTACATCACTCCACTCTCTCAATATTTTAATTAAAGCGTCTTCTGCTTCAGTAAAGCTGACGGAATATTCTGGCTCCACCCTTTCAATTACTTCAACTGTAAAATCTTTTGATACAGGTTTTATTCCGGCTTCAATAAAGCAAACATCATAAATTCTTTTATGTAGTCTTATAACAACACCCACACCAAAGGATGGATGTTTGATCCTTGAACCAACTCCCAGTATTTCCATAATTATTTCCAGCCTCTAAGAGGAGCATAAAACAGGTTACGAGTGATACTCCGGAAGCATTATTTTTATAGTGATAAATTATTTTTAGTTTTTCGGCCTTACAATTATGGCTACATCAATTCACTCAGCTCCAACCATCTCATTTCCTTGTCTGTCAAAAGAATCCCTATTTCTCCTATTCTGATACTTGCTTTAGAAATTCCTTCAAAAGATAAATTTGACAAGCTGTCTTCTAACTTCTTTTTCTCATTCTCCAGTTCCTTCATTTCCTTCTCAAGATTTTCAAACTCTTTCTTCTCATTGTAAGTAGGTTTCTTCCTGTTTTCGTTTGGCTGTTTCTGGTTCCCTCCCGGTTGCAATTGGGAATTAGCTGCTGTATCTGTACTAACACCTTCGCTCTTCATTTTTCCCAGCTCGCCCCATTTATCTTTTCCCTTCTTTTCATTCGCTTTTAACCACTCCCTGTACAATGTGTAATTACCGGGAAAATCTCTTATCTCTCCATCTCCCTCAAATACAAATAAATGATCAACCAACCGATCCATAAAATACCTGTCATGACTTACAATTAAAACACAACCCTGAAACTCGCTTAAAAAGTTCTCCAATACGCCTAGTGTCGGTAAGTCGAGATCATTAGTAGGCTCATCCAGTATTAAGAAATTTGGGTTCATAAAAAGAATAACAAGTAACTGCAATCTTTTCTTTTCACCACCACTAAGGCTGCTTAAGTAAGTATACTGCTTATCGCCCGGAAACAGGAACAATTCAAGGAACTGCGAAGCGCTCATGCTTCCACCCTTTGCGAGGGGAAAAGTTTCTGCAAAGGTTTTCACATATTCAATTACCCGCATATCTTCTTTAAACTCAAGTCCCTGCTGACTAAAATTTCCAAATACTACTGTATCGCCAATATTTATTTTTCCACTATCCGGCGGTTCAAGCCCTTGTAAAATATTTAAAAAAGTACTTTTGCCCACTCCGTTTTTACCTACCACTCCTATTCGCTCTCCCTTACTGAAGGTGTACTCAAATCCCTTCATTATTACCTTATCTCCATAGCTTTTATATACCTTTTTAAACTCTGCAATCTTGCCTCCCAAACGGGTCATCTTCACCTCTAGTTGCAGTTGCGCATCTTCTATCTTCTTTTTGGCCTGTGCTTCCACTTCATAAAAATTATCCTGCCTGCTTTTGCTCTTGGTTGTACGGGCCTTTGGTTGCTTACGCATCCATTCCAGTTCCTTACGATAAGTATTTTTGGCTTTATCAATGGTACTTAACTCGCTCTCAATTCTTGCTGTTTTCTTTTCCAGGTAATTGGCATAATCTCCTTTATAACTATACAACTCGCTTCGTTCCATTTCCCAGATCTCCTCGGTTACAGCATCGAGAAAATAGCGGTCGTGCGTAACCAGCAACAGGGTAACGTTTTCGCCGTTCAGGTAATGCTCCAGCCACTCAATCATTTCTACATCGAGGTGGTTGGTTGGTTCATCCATAATCAATAAAGTGTGCTGATGTTCGAAGCCAAGATCAATGAGTGTTTGGGCAAGCGCAACACGCTTACGTTGCCCACCACTTAAACTTGCTACATTCTGTTTTAAATGATGGATGTTTAGCTTATCCATTATTTCCTTCACCTTGCTTTCAAATGACCAGGCGTCCAAATCGTCCATCCGGGCAAGGGCGTCACTTATCGCCTGACCATCATCCTCTTTGCCCGCTGCGGCCGCTTCTTCCGCTGCGTCTACGGCAGCTTCATAATCTTTAATAGCTTTGATGACAGGGTTATCAGTATGAAAGATATTCTCAAGTATTGTTTTATCTTCATCAAACTTCGGATCCTGTTCAAATAGTGCAACAGTTACGTCTTTATTAATCCAAACTGTACCACTGTCAGGCGTTTCTTTACCGGCTAAAATGCGTAGAAGGGTGCTCTTACCAACTCCATTTCGGGCTACCAGTGCTATTTTATCTCCTTCGTTTATGTGAAATGAAATATTATTAAAAAGAGGCACTATTCCGTAGGCCTTAGTCAAATTTTCAACAGTAACGTAATGCATATTGGGCGCAAAGATAAGGGGAGCGAATGTTGAATGGGCAATTGCGGAATGTGAAAAAAGACAGATCAATCGTCTTGATCTACGCTTTCTTTTTAGGGGCTTTTAATAAATTCTTTTTAGAATGATGAGTAGCTTGTATTCAACTTCTTGTGATACAAACCTGTACTATTAGATATCGCTAGCCCCGAAATCAAAATAACAATCCTTGCACACACGCTTTATATATAACATTAAAAATAATGGCTGAGTATTCGGTGAAATGGGAAAATATTAGTTGGAACGGTTTAAGCGTATTATTAGCTAACCAGCCAGGTAAAGCTATACGTGGCTATGCTTTCTTGTTCCATTATATCGGCTATCGAAATACATCCTGTTAATAACGCTTTTTTTAAAGGTAAATGTGCTTTATTAAAAATATTATAGCGCATAAACATTGTTTTTTGAGGTTATGATTTATTCTCAAAAGAAGTACAGCAGAAAGCAGGGAACAATAACACAAACATGTGGTTGGGATAAACGGCAAAACGGACTGCCTTAGACAAATTATATGAGTAAGAGCGGCAGAGTAATATAGGCAGGCTAGAGAAAAGGATTAATAACTTTAATCAACTTTTTCATCTGCATACCGGGATTATTAATATTCTTAACAATTTTTAAAACGTTTTTTATCATCGGCCCTTTACTTGATTACACTGCTGTTTAGAAGTAGATAAAGGATCTGTAATTGTAGATTTAAATTATTGATGGAGAAGTTAATCAACTATTACCCCTTAATAGCATTGTAATTTTAGCGTCTCTTGTTATATCTAAAGTCAGATTATCGCATTATGTAAAAAATGCGGAAGCTTTTAATTTATTATTCTATCCGCCCGATGTTGTAGAGCTTAGAAGGCAAAAAATTAACACAAAGACAAACGATGCTTACCGGCGTAATATTAGTAATGTCGGTTACAATGATAATGTTTAAATTTTTTGATTTAGCTCCCGTTATCAGTAGCTTTTATTTTAAACTATAGAGTTAAAAAGGATTACCGTATTCTGTTTAAAAGAGGGTCTCTTTTTTTTAAAAAAATCATCGGTGAGCCCTCCATTTTTGCAACCTCGGTTGATTTTTTTATCAAACCCAGTTGATATCCAAATTCGGCGCCCAGCCTGAAAATGTCTTCAAACTCTGAATAAGACATCTCAAAACCGTATAGCTCATATATTTGAGCAATTTCATTTTTAACTATCGTAGTTTCCTCTGTTGTCACTTCCGCCTCCAATTTTTAACGTAAAGAGATGTAATATCAATACAAACGAAAATGACATCGTGCGGATTTTGTAGAACAATATTTTTTTTGTGATCGTTTAGCTACCGGACGTTTTCCCCTAAAAGCATGTGACAAAAAAAAATCAGATAATAGTTGGAAAATTATCACGAAAAGTGAAGCGTAAACCTGAACGAATGCATCCAGTATAACGGTTAGAACTTGAAAGAGTCATTACAAATTACTTTTTACTCCATAGTCTAACAAATACTCCTGAAGCGAAATTTTCAGCTTTTCAAAAAAATCATAGTCCCGGCTCCCCTTTTGCGAAGTTTTAAAAAATTCTTCAGTAGAAAGTGTTACCGAATCGTTCTTAAAGCGATTTACGAAAATTGGGTGGTCGCATTTTACTGTTAATTGTTGATTGTCGACGTCAAAACTATACTTGACATTTTCATCGACAAACAAAAATTCCTTTGTTACTAATTCAGAATTCTTTGCCATAATTGTAAGTTTAAAATGAAAGCTTTACAATATTTACAAATAGCAATGGATATAGTTGACAATAACGATAGAAAAAATTCTGCACTGTTGCTGCTGCTGCTAAAAATAAATAATCAGTTGTCTTTGGTGTAATAGAAACAGTCAGAATAAAAACCAACATTCAAAATCAGGCACATACCAATTAAGCTTAATATTAACGAAGTAACCAACGGAGTGGGGAAAGTAGGGATTATTACCTAAGAAGGCCCGTAGTAGCTTTTATTTAGGCCGATAAACAAAGTGGGGCATTTTTTTGCATCAAAACTGCACATGGCCTCTGATGCCAAAAGCATTTACAGGGCCTCTGTCTTTGTTGTAAGCAGGATGATTTACCAACTCATAATCAAATGTAATTGAAAACATAGCGCCTAGCTGAGCGCGGTAGTAAGTTTCCAGAATACCTTCGTTTCCATAGTTTAACGTGCCATCACCAATTATAAAACCATAACCTCCTGATTTTAAAAATTCTCTATGCTCTTTTGATATACCGTTTATAGCAACCGCCACACCGAAAGCATCATCAGGACGTTTCCATTTTATTCCCTTTACAGAAAAACCAGCATTTACTGTACGGTCTATTTCTGTAAATGCCCATGTAACATATTTTCCATCATTCCATCCAACTCTGCTAAAAAATCCTATTTCATTATTTATTTGCTGCTCTACATTTAAACCCAAACTTACCTTTCTGCCGCCGTACACTTTATGTTCTTCATTGCCCTGAATTACATTCAACAAGAAAATATTGTTGTTACGTAAAGCCTTTAAACCTTCAGAATAAGATGGTGCCTGCGAATAGGTGTTACTAATCGTAAAACGGACCTTGCCCGGCTGTTTGATTAAAGAGAATCTATGATCAACCTCTACTGTTTCTGAGTGTGCTCTACTTAGGTTGTATTCCAATAAATGAAAGTTAGCGATTCGTGGAACTGCTACCGATGATAGTCGTAGTGACCATGTTGGTTTAATTAATTCTGTCACTACTCCATATGTATAACCTCTGGTATCGGCAGGATAATCCCACGCTCCGTTGGCCCAAAGCGACCAGTTGAAAAATTGTGTGCGGGGATCTTTGCTATAGGTGTTATTATCAAAAAAATCGCTCATGCCAAATTTGCCGGCTCTGATTGTTATCCTGTTTGCTGGTATTTTGTCTGCAACCTGATTTATATCGTCGTCTACATATTCATAAGCCGTACCACCCAAAGGAATATGTTGTTGAAAATAAGCGCGTGCGACAAAAACTTGTGGTGCTACTTCTCCTACACGGTATGTTTCTCCATTTAAAGCGCCGGCTACACCAGTTGCAAAACTCAATCCCTTACCGCCTGAAAGCTCGGGATTTAAATAAACGGAGGCACCTTTCCATAGCTTTCTGCCAAGAAATAAGGTTGAGGTTAAACTGATAGCCGTTGGTTCTACAGTATCTGCAATACTGTTAGTGCCACTGTATAACGACCTGAAACCTGAATGTTTTTGCGCAATAGTTGTAAATTGAAAGTGATTACTCCATTTGCTGGTACCTGCACTTTTTTTTTCCTGGGGAAAAGCTATTAGTCGGGTTGAGGCTAAAATGAAAATCAAAACGAATTTCTTCATACAACTGTTATTATTTTGAAGATTGCAAAACTAACAGTAAGCAGTTAAAGGAACTAATTACTGGCGCACGGGCAATCCTGTCAAGATAGGTAGCAAAATTTAAAAACAATAGAGTTGGAGAAGCGTCTGCCAACTCTTATAAAAAGGACCTGAACCCGAGTTTAGTCCCTGTCGATCTGATCTCTTTTTTATTTTTCTGTTTTACATAAAGTACGATAACTGCGGTTACACACACTCCTAATTGCTACCCAGATCAGAGCCGCAAATACAGGAACGGGTAACCTGCACAATAGCATCCGGCGGATGTTCTATTTCGGGCATTGGCTTGTTACGGTCAGCCCTTATCCTAAACTGCCCTGGAAATTCCTTGCTAACATAAAAATCCTCCTTTTCTTTTTTAAGCGTTTGTAATTGTAGCCGACTGTGAAGCTGCCCTCGCTGGCAAATCAATTTTTCGAATAAATCAGCTGAAGCACATATACATTTATTCTTTTATAAAAAATCATTCCTTTATCCCACTCAAAAATTTTGGTTTGGTGTTGATTGACTTCTGCATATATAAACTATACCTGCCCTGTTCACCTGTATTTTTTTATACACTTGCAAATCATTTAAAATATAGCGGCAAAAGAATTGCCATTGTAATTGTTACAGCCTTTATTGACGACCCTTAAAATAACCTTAAGTCATTAACAATTAACAAAAAGGAACAGATGGATAGTGCATATTTGCACACTCGAATAAGTTGAAAAGAGTTAGTTCACATATCACCCGCATTATTACTTTGGTAGTAGCATTACAAATACTAAGTATTAGTTTATTTGTGCAGGATTTTGAGCCTATTGTTACATCTTTTGTTACACCTGAAATAAATATTATCAATACTATTGATGAATATATAGCTGAAGTAATTCTTAATCATAAAGATGCTGTACCTGAAAATGTAAATCATTCTAAAAAAGACATTCAGATACACAAGCACGTAGTCTTTAAGTTGATATGTTTTTCAAGATCTGCAGTTGCCTGTGCTACTTCATCAATAACGCATACTAACTTAGCTTACTTCTCTGATAAATATTATTATCAGTTTTTTGAAGAAATAAATCGGCCTCCCCAAACGATTTAGGTTTAAGTTTCAGTTCAAATTTCATCGATTTTACGGCTTAACGTGTAATCAATCATTTTAAACAGGTTGTTTAAGTATTTATTAACGCAACTCTACCTAGTTCCTGATAATTTACAACGTTAAGTACAGGTACCCTAAAATATTCCCTTTATCATTCAAATGAAAAAGAAAAATTTAAAGCTTTCATGCTTATTTGCTTTCCTGTGCATGCTGCATTTTATGGGGCAAGCTCAAGACACTCTAAGAATTACTTTACAAGAAGCTGAAAACGCATTTTTTGACCGAAACCTTACAGTGCTGGCTGAAAAATACAATGTGGGGATAGCAGAAGCTCATGTTATTCAAGCTAAACTTCGTATTAACCCAAATTTCCAATTTTCAGGTGCCCTTTATAACCCGGTTGATAAAAAACTGTTCGATGTTAGCAATCAAACCGGCGAATATGTTGTTACTGCCCAGCAATTGGTTTTACTTGCCGGTAAACGAAATAAGCAGATACAACTGGCGCAAACTAATATTACGCTTTCAGAAAACCGTTTATTCGACTTACTACGAACCTTACGATTTACTCTTCGCAGCGACTTTTACCAGGCATTTTTTCTTCAGAACTCAATAAACGCCTATCAGACCCAAATAAATGCCTTAGACACGCTTAATAACTCTTACAAAAACCTTTTAAGTAAAGGTGTCGTAACCCTGAAAGACGCTACCCGTATCCAGGCGCTTTTGTATAGTTTAAGGGCAGAACAAACATCTCTTCAAAATCAATTTAACGATGCTGAAGCTGAACTTCAGTTATTGCTTCAAAATAATAAAACCTGGTTTATTCCCCTATCAGATATAAATGTTGCTGCAACTACTCCTGTAAAGGATATTTCGCTAGCAAACCTGGTAGATAGTGCATTTGCAAACAGGTACGATTTAAAAGTTGCTCAAACCAATTTATTGTCCGATCAGCGCAACTACGACCTTCAAAAAGCTCTTGCAGTGCCAGACCTTACCATTGGAGCATCTTTTGATAAGCGAGGAAGCTTTGTTGAAAGTGCTTCGTTTTTGAATGTTGGAATAGATATGCCTTTTTTTAACAGGAACCAGGGAAATATAAAAGCTGCGAAAATTGGAATTGAACAGAGTAAAGTACAGTTGAACCAGCAAACTTTTTTGGTAGAGAACGACGTGCAGAAGGCCTATACAAAAGCAATCAATACTGATAAAATGCTCACTTCAATAGATCCTAATTTCCGCACTTCTTTTCAGCAATTGCTAACCAGCATTACAGAGAATTTCAGGAAGAGAAACATCAGTATTTTAGAATTTACAGACTTCTACGATACTTACAAACAAAATATTTTACAATTAAATCAATTGCAAAACGACCGGATGCAGGCTATTGAGAATCTCAATTTTGCTGTCGGAAAAACCTTACTTAACTACTAACTCTAATACAATGAAATCAATACAGTACCTGGCAGCTTTGCTATTTATGGCTGTTACAATTATATCGTGCAATAACAATAAAGCAGAAGTACTTCCAGTACCGGATAACTCTTCAGCGAATGGCATAACTGACAGTTTAATAAGAAGTTTACAAACTGTACCTGCAGAAGGTTCGGACCAGGCAGACATTATAAAACTGAACGGAAAAATTCAGCCAAACGAAGGTCAGCAAGCCAAGGTATTTTCGCTGGTAAGTGGTAAAATAAAAGACGTACATGTAGAACTGGGAGATTATGTAAAAAAAGGTCAGACACTCGCTCTTATCCAGAGTTCTGAAGTAGCGACCGTTTCAACAGACCTGTCAGTAGCTCAGTCAGAAGTTGCATTAGCAAAAAAATCACTGCAAACTGCCCAAGACCTTTATGAGGGCAAATTGGCAACAGAGCAGGATTACATGATCGCAAAAGCAAATTATAATAAAGCGATTGCAGGCTTAACTCGAGCAAGACAAATATCTGCAATTAATGGCGGCAGAAACTCAAGTTATGCAGTAGTTGCCCCTCTCTCAGGCTATATCATAGAAAAAAATATCACCAACAACTCCGAGGTAAGAAATGATAATAATACGAATCTTTTTACGATAGCTAATTTATCGAATGTATGGATTATTGCCAATGTGTATGAGGCCGATATGAATAACATAAAAATGGGCGACGAAGTAAAAGTAAATACCCTTGCAGATCCGGCAAAAGACTATGCAGGCAAAATAGATAAAATTTATAATGTTCTGGATCCTGCAACAAGAACCATGAAAGTAAGAATTAGCATGAACAATGCAAATGGTGAATTAAAACCTGAAATGTTTGCTACTGTAACAGTAAAGAACAGTTCATCAAGCCGAAAAGTTCTGGCCATCCCCTCACAGGCAATTGTGTTGGATAACAGCAAAAACTATGTGGTAACCAAACAAGGGGATAGTCTTACGGTGAAACAGGTAGAAATCATTAAAAGAGTAGATCCAAAATCATTTGTTTCAGGCCTTAAAGAAGGAGACCAGGTCGTAGTTAATTCTCAAGTCTTCCTTCTGCAGGCATTAAATAATAAATAGACAACCAAGAAGATCATGTTTAAAACTATAAAACAAATAATTGCCTTTTCTTTAAAAAACAGACTTTTTATATTCTTAGCAACGTTTATATTAATCATCTGGGGTGTTCTCGCTTTTAAAAATATACCGATTGAAGCTTTCCCCGACGTTACCAATACACAAATTACCATTATTACACAATGGTCTGGGCGAAGCGCAGAGGAGGTTGAAAAATTTGTTACTATCCCCATTGAGGTAGCTATGAATCCCACTCAGAAAAAAATTTCTGTTCGCTCTACCACTGTATTTGGCCTATCTGTCGTAAAGGTAATTTTCGATGATGAGGTAGACGACGCCTTTGCACGTCAGCAGGTAAACAATCTTTTAAGAGGTGTTAGCGTACCAGAAGGCGCAGAGCCCGACATTCAACCTCCGACAGGACCAACAGGTGAAATATTTCGCTATACACTAAAAAGCACAGAAAGAACCGCTCAACAACTGAAAACTTTACAAGACTGGGTTATTGAAAGACAGTTTCTTGGCGTTGCCGGTGTGGGTGATGTAGTAAGTTTTGGAGGAGAAGTTAAGACCTACGAAATAAAGGTCAATCCCTTAAAACTTGCCTCCTATGGAATCAATCCCTTAGATGTTTATAATGCTGCCTCAAAAAGTAACATCAACGTTGGAGGAGATGTAGTGGTAGATAATTCACAGTCTTTTGTTGTACGTGGAATTGGGTTAATTAATAACCTGGAAGATATAGGAAACATCATTGTTGATAATATAAACGGCACGCCCATCCTTGTTAAAGATGTGGCAGATTTTAGCGTATCGGCCCTTCCAAGATTAGGGCAGGTGGGCCGCGACCGCCAAAATGATGTTGTAGAAGGTATTATTGTAATGCGAAAGGGCGAAAACCCAAGTGAGGTAATTAAAAGAGTAGAAGCAAAAATAAAATACCTGAATGAAAAGATTTTGCCGCCTGATGTAAAAATAGACACCTTTTACAACCGTGATAACCTCATAGAATTTGCTACTCATACTGTACTTGACAATATGCTTGAGGGAATTATTTTCGTAACTGTTATTGTATTTCTTTTTATGGCCGACTGGAGAACAACAGTAATTGTTGCAATAGTCATTCCTTTAGCTCTGTTGTTCGCCTTCATATGCTTAAGATTAAAGGGCATGAGCGCAAACTTGTTGTCGATGGGTGCCATCGACTTCGGTATTATTATAGATGGAGCTGTGGTTATGGTTGAAGGGATATTTGTAGTGCTAGACAGACGGGCGCACGAACTAGGGATGGAAAGGTTTAATAAGTTATCAAAACTCGGCATTATAAAGAATACTGGCGGCGAACTGGGAAAAGCGGTCTTCTTCTCCAAACTGATTATCATCGCTGCGCTATTACCCATCTTTTCTTTCCAAAAAGTAGAAGGAAAGATGTTTTCTCCTTTAGCGTGGACGTTAGGCTTCGCTTTACTGGGAGCCTTGATACTAACGCTTACCCTGGTGCCTTTATTAAGCAGTATTCTGCTAAAGAAAAACGTAAGAGAAAAACACAATCGGTTTGTTGAAGGTCTCACCAAAGGTATTATGGCTATGTTCGGGTGGACCTACCGCAACAAAAGGGTAACATTAATAACCGCTGTTTCTGTTGTGGCAGTTGGTTTCTTTCTGTTTAAGTTTTTAGGAACTGAGTTTTTGCCAGAACTCGATGAAGGTGCCATTTATATACGCGCTACGTGTCCATTAAGCGTCTCTTTACAGGATTCAAAAGATATTGCCAATAGAATGAGGGCTATTATAAAACAATATCCCGAGGTAAAACAGGTAATGTCTCAAACAGGCCGCCCCAATGACGGCACCGATGCTACAGGTTTTTACAACATAGAATTTCACGTAGATATATATCCTAAAAAAGAATGGAAAAGCGGCTGGACCAAAGAGGAGTTGGTTGATAATATGCAGAATAAATTGTCGGCTTTTCCTGGGATCAATTTAAACTTTTCGCAACCGATTATGGATAATGTGGAGGAAGCAGTTTCAGGGGTGAAAGGATCGCTTTCCGTAAAGATTTATGGAGACAGCCTGGGATATACAGAAAAAACAGCTTACCAGGTGTATGATGTAATGAAAAAGATAAAAGGAGTTGAAGACCTCGGCGTAATTAAAAATATTGGACAACCGGAAATGAGAATAGACCTTGATCAAAGTAAAATGGCTTTATATGGTGTTACTACCAGCGATGCAAATGCTATAATAGAAATGGCTATCGGTGGAAAAGGGGTATCCCAAATTTATGAGGGAGAAAGAAGGTTTCAACTAAGACTTCGTTATCAGGAAGTGTACCGAAACAACGCCGAAGCAATTAGTAATTTAATGGTACCAACCCTAAGGGGATCACAGGTTCCAATTAAAAATATTGCAACTATACAAAGACTGGATGGACCAAGCATTGTTTTTAGAGACGATAACCGACGATACAGCGCAGTAAAATTTTCGGTGCGCGGACGCGATATGGGTAGCACCGTTGCAGAAGCACAGGAAAAAGTTAACCAGGCAGTGAAATTGGATAATGGCTACGAGATGCAATGGGCCGGCGATTTCGAAAACCAGCAAAGAGCGTCTAAACGTCTCTCTCAAGTAGTGCCCGTTAGCTTATTAGTCATCTTTCTCATTCTGTTTATAATGTTTGGGAATGTGAAAGATGCAGGAATGGTTCTTTTAAATGTTCCTTTTGCAATCATCGGGGGCATAGCTGCATTGCTTATTACAGGCACCAATTTTAGTATTTCTGCCGGCATAGGTTTCATTGCACTGTTTGGTATTTGTATACAAAATGGAGTAATACTCATTTCGGTTTTCAAAAATAATCTGCAACGAATTAAGAGAAACGAGTTTACACACCATTCTTTGGAAGTCGCTATTAAACAGGGCGTAAAGGAAAGGGTACGTCCTGTAGTGATGACCGCATTGATGGCAGCAATTGGATTAATGCCGGCTGCCTTATCGCATGGCATTGGGTCCGAAACTTCAAAGCCACTGGCGATTGTCGTAATAGGTGGATTGATTACTGCAACTATTTTAACATTGCTTGTATTTCCTTTGTTCTTTTTTATTGGATATCGAAGGGTTGGACAAAAAATGGATTAAAATACTTCAACCTGGGTTATGCGAAAAATGAAAAGAAACGGCGCATTGCGTCGTTTCTTTTCATTTTTTGTTTCACCTATCACCATCGAACAATTTTTAAAACAATTCTTCCTTTCAGCGATAAGGCTTCATGTTGCTAAATCTCTCATTTGCACAATGCAACAATTAAATGACAGGAGCAACATTTACCTTGTGTTTATTCGGTGCGAAAACTAAAAAGGTTGCAGGCCGAGTACGCTACAGCTTTTTTTGCTGTGCATTTTATAGTATTTTAAAAGTTTAAAGATTTCAGCCTTTTTACTATCCGCCTCAACTTTTCATCAGTAACTCTTCCCTGCTTCTTTACAAGATGGTAGAAAAATATTTATGTTGAAAGAAACAAGCAAAAAAATATAATACGCCTGCAAATCAATTTACTTATGTAATTTTCAAGCACTTTAATTTGGTACGTCACCCATAGCTGCAGCTATCGTAGATCAAATACAACTTGCTTATGCCGTTTTCAAATAAGTCTGTCTATAAACTTTTTTACGCGCTCTCCGCTCTTCTTATTATTGCTTATCTCTTTATCACAATTCGACATACAAATAACGCAGGCGGTTTGCTGCTAATGTTATTTTTTATGTGCCTGGCAATAGCTTTCAGGGGAAATAAGTTTTTAAAAGGGTTGTCTTTTACCGTAATTATTCTTGCGGTCGTTAGTCTGGCTATGTATTATCCGCAATATTTTATTACGGTTGGTAGCTTTAAACTTTCTGCCCTTATTGTTCCACTGCTGCAAATAATTATGTTTGGTATGGGTACCGAGTTAAGTCTCAAAGATTTTGCGCAGGTTTTGAGCATGCCAAAAGGAATTGTTGTAGGCATCATTTGTCATTACACAATTATGCCCTTAGTTGGGTTTACTATTGCGAGCCTTTTTCATTTTCCCGGAGAAATCGGTGCTGGAATAATTTTAGTGGGCTGCTGCCCAAGCGGTTTAGCGTCAAACGTAATGTCTTATTTAGCCCGCGCAAATCTTGCGCTTTCTGTATCGGTAACCACCGTATCTACACTGCTGGCTCCTTTTCTCACACCATTATTAATGAATTTATTGGGAGGTAGTTTTGTTGAAATACATTTTTGGGCGATGGTATGGGATATCACTAAAATTGTAATCATACCTATTGTTGCCGGATTGCTTTTCCACTATCTTGTACACGGCAAATTTAAATGGCTTGATAAGGCTATGCCTGTACTTTCAATGGTTGGCATTGCACTCATTCTTATTATAATGGTAGCTGCAGGAAGAGACAATCTATTAAAAGTTGGAGGCCTGTTAATTATCGCAACGTTTATTCATAATTCAGCAGGTTTTTTTCTTGGTTACTGGTCAGCACGTTTATTAAAGTTTCCGGAGCGGGATTGTCGAACAATAGCACTGGAGGTGGGTATGCAGAATGCTGGCCTCGCATCGGGCCTGGCTCTTACAATGAACAAAATTGCTACTGTTGGATTAGCACCTGCTGTTTTCGGTCCTATGATGAATATAAGCGGTTCATCGCTTTCAAGCTGGTGGCACAATCGTCTTCCTAAAGATGAGGAATCAGAAGTAAACACCTCAAAAAAAGAAGTCTTGGAGGTTCAATAAATTCTTTAAATCTAATAAATTTAAATTCAGTTTGTAATTATGTCCAGATCAAAATTTTTGTTACTGTTTTTTTTGCTGTTTGTTACAGTTCTAACAAGCAAAGCACAACAAATTTCAAAAGAAGATCTCCTTTTCTTAACCCCCGAGTGGAAGGGTGAACGTTTCGCTGATGGCAGACCAAAAGTGCCGGATGATATTATTATGCGTATGAAACAGGTCAGTGTCGAAGAAGCGTGGGCAGTGATGAAAAACGCTGGGTACGGTTACCAGGTAGCTGAAGGATGGCAGCAGATAAATCCTGATAGTGTTTTGGCAGGCCGGGCCGTCACTGCCACGTTTATGCCCGCACGTCCTGACGTGTGGGGAGCAATTGATGCAAGGGGCAAGAAACAAGGTAAAAAAGGCCAGAATAGCTGGCCGGTAGATTTGTTAGTTAAGGGCGACGTATATGTAGCAGACCAGTTTGGAGCACACCGAAATGGGCCTACAATCGGTGATAATGTTGGTAATGCAATTTATGCCAAATCCGGCAACGGAATAGTTTATGACGGTGCACTAAGAGATATTGAAGGATTAAAAGAAATTGGAGGCTTTACTTCATACTATACCAGTTATGATCCCTCCTATCACAATCCTCCGGGCGATCTGAATACTATGATCATTGGCATTAATCAACCTACACGTATAAGGACAGTTACCGTAATGCCGGGAGATGTTGTTTTAGGTAAGCAGGGGGTAGTGACTTTTATACCACCTCATCTTGCAGAAAAAGTAGTGAAGACTTCAGAGGTTGTTCGATTGAGAGATATGTTTGGGCATCTTAGGCTCAGAGAAGGAAAATATACAGCCGGACAAATAGATGCACGTTGGTCGGATGAGATTGAGAAAGATTTCTCTAAATGGCTAAACGACCATATCAATGAACTTCCTATTCCAAAAGAACAGATACAGGAATTCCTTAAAGACCGTACCTGGTAGCATAACCTTTAAAGCTATTACAATGTCGAAATCAAATTCAAGAAGATCATTTTTATCTAAAGCTGCAATTACAGCAGCCTTAGCACCTTTAGCCCCGTGGGCTTCTTTTGGCAAAGGACTTGAAACAGCAATAGAAAGAACTCCAATAGCATCCCCTCCGTCTGATCTGAAGATCACTGAAATTAAGTGCGGATACTCAGGAGGTGGTTTATTTGTGAAGATTCATACCAACCAGGGCATTTGGGGTTGTGGTGAAGGAGTGGATGCAGTAGGGGGAACTTATTATTTAGTAAAACGTATCAGCGCTCAGCTAAAAGATAAGAGCCCGTTAAATCCAAATCGCATTGCTGAAGAATTACGGAAAGGAAATTTCTTTGGAGGTGCACAATCAGGTATGTACGTAGCCGTTCTTTCGGCTATTGAAACGGCATTATGGGATTTAACAGGTAAAGCACTGGGACTGCCGATTTACCAGTTAATGGGCGGCAAATTTCGCGATAAGGTGCGTGTTTATTGTGACACCGAATTATATACCAAAAATAATCCCGAACCAAAGGATTATGCAAAAGCAGCCTTAGATGCAGTAGCAAGAGGTTACACGGCTGTTAAGTTTGATATAGATGAAGCCTCCGACCCTAACAAATATGATAAATTTAACTGGACGGCCAGTAATGCAGAGTTAGAGCGAATGTATGAGGCAATAGCAGCAGTACGCAAGGCAGTAGGACCTCATATTGATATATGTGTTGATATGCATGGACGCTACGATGGAACTACTGGCAGGCGGGTGGCAAAAATGATGGAGCCGCTTAATCTGATGTGGCTTGAAGAGCCCATTCCGGCTGATAATATTGATGTTTATAAAACGATTACCCAGGAAACAAGCACACCTATTTGTGCCGGAGAAAATTTCTACCTGGGCTATGGATATACTCGCTTACTGTCAGAAGGAGGTATTGACATAGTTATGCCTGATCTGCAAAAATGCGGCGGACTTGGCGAAGGTCAGCGAATAGCCAATCTTGCAAACTTGTATTATGTACCTTTCTCGCCTCATATGGTTGGTTCTTTTGTAGGTGCAATGGCTTCGGCCCATGTTTGTGCTTCAGTTCCCAACTTTCATATTCTTGAATGGCAAACCCTAAGTGACACAGAGCCCAAATGGAAAGAAATAGTTACATACGATAAACCATTTATCGAAAAAGGTTTTCTGGTCGTATCCGATAAACCTGGGATAGGTGTAGAAATAAACGAAGAAGGATTGAAAAAATATGCAACACCAAATGTTCCGTTCTTTGTGTAAATATTGATAGTTCAAATAAAAAAGACTTAGTAAAAGCATCAAAATGAAATTGTACAGAACAACAAAGGGGATTGTCATTGAAAATAAAGGAACCTATTATCTACTGGAAAATGAGAATTGGGATACTTACATAAACGATGATGCGCTTTACTCTAAGCTGCAAAAAGCCACGCAGGAGCTAACCACAAATCCTGAAGCGAAAAATCTCATTGCGTCAGCGCTACAAGCACCGATACAAAGCCAGGAAATTTGGGCTTGCGGAGTGACCTACTATAAAAGCAAAGTCGGCAGGCAGGAAGAATCTGCAGACGCCGGAGGAGCTGACTTTTATGCCAGAGTGTACGAAGCAGAACGTCCGGAAATTTTCTTTAAAGCTAC
>JBBPZJ010000372.1:0-5690 GCA_038199395.1 Chitinophagales bacterium | reverse complement strand
CCGATTTTTGATTTTGTGAAATAATGCAGCGTATTGTAAAGTTTTAAAAAACTACTGAATCTTTCCTTAAAAGGAATATTACTCTTGACTTGTTGTATAAAAGGCGTATAAAAAGACTGCACCAGGGCTTCTTCTTTCCCGGTTAATGGTACGCTGCTGTATTTTACTTTTTGGTAAACATTGGTGAACGAATTAAAGTTTGAGCCAAAGCGCTTATCGGAAGCCTGGGCGAACTGTTGAGGGCTTTGGTTCTCTCTTGTTATTCCAAGCTGGTTCAAATAATACATGCTTGCCACGTAAATATTGTAAGCCTTTGTTCGTGTACTGGCCGTGTTGCTTTTTGCTTTTCTGTTGAAATATTGCCAAATTAACCAAGGCAATGAGAATAGCAATGCTATAAAAAATGCGATGACGCCTAAGCCAATCCACAGCGCTTGTACCCAATTAAAGGGCTTCGACACTGCTTCCTGTTGTTTCTGTCTCTCCTTTTTCTGCTGCTCAGTTTCCATGATTTTTATTTCATCTACAGGAGCAGGTTTAGGCAATTTTACGATAAGCGAAGCCAGGTTGTCCGTTTCATTTGACATGATATTTTTAAGAGCTTCAGCATAAGAAACAGCAACTATATTGCTTCCTTTTTTTATATCACTTAGCTTTCCGGTTCCTGTATCTCGGGTAATTGATGCAATGGAAACATCCATCAATAAATCTTTTGCTTCCGGTGCGGGAACATTTTCGTCGTGAAAAAGCATCTTTTTCACTTTCATCGTTACCCTTTTTGCCACCGTATCTACGCTGAGCGCCTCACCATCTGCTACCAACAGAGCCTGTTGCGTATTCATTGGAGGTGTTCCATCCGGCTGTGGCGATTGTTGGGTGTTTTGATCAGGAACGGTTGTGTCAAAGTCAATCCATCCATAGCCGGGAAAAAACAACTGAACCCATGCATGTGCCTGATCTGCATAAAACCAATACCAACCAGGGTTTTTGCTGCTTCTGTCAACAGTTAAAAAACCGGCTGCGATCCTGCTGGGAATACCCAATGACCGTAGCATAAAAAGAGTTGCTCCTGCAAAATATGCGCAATACCCTTTTCTGTTTTCAAATAAAAAATAATTGAGTTTACTTGCGCTCGGTAACCCTGGTACGCCGGGATTATCGCTATACCTAAACAAAGGTTGCCCAAATTGATCTTTGCCGGTAAAGTAATCTCTGATAGCAACCATTTTATCTACCGGTGTTTTTGCATCTTTTGTTATTTGCTTTGCCAATTCCGTTATCCTTTTATACTCCTCGTTTCCAGGCATGTAGGTATAATAATTCATAAACTTTCTGTCGATGTCGCCATAATCGGCAGCACTTCTCAGCTTCTGGAATCTCTGTTGCTGAAAATTTGCAAGTTGTTTATTCCCCGCAGGATTGTAAATGAAGTAGGCGCTATTCAGATCACTGACCCACATCTTGGCCCTGTAAGCGCTTTTAAACTGCTTTTTATATTCATTTTCTACCGGTAACGGCTGGCAGAAAAAAGCTGTGGAGGGTGCGATATATTCGTTGGGACTGAGAATTACTTTATAAACATCGGCCGACACTACTTTTCGGTTTAGTGTCGCCATTGTGTTCTTAATAACGGTGGTATCTACTTTAGTAAAATACAGCGGAATTTTGGAAGGATCAGGAGCGAACAAGTCGTTCTTAGGAAAGTTTTTGTCTTCTTCAAATGTTTGAGTAGCAGTGTCAAATTTAGTATAGTAAGTGGAGGTGAAGTACAAGGGATTCGGCGTTCTTCCGTCAGGAAAATAATTGTCAAGTTTAGCCACAAAAACCAGCCTTTTATCTTTGCTAAGCGAACCAGTCATTTTCATCTGGTCTTTGTTGTTAAGGCTGCCATCTTTGTTCTGTTTGGTCATGCTTTCTTTGCCGCCATTCTTTCTATTTCCTTCCTGTCCGCCTCCCCAATCCTGTTCGATGCTGTTAAATTGCTTTTGAAAAATGAGTAGCATTGCAAACAATACAACCCCGGCAAGACCAATAAAACCCACCAGTCGTTTTGCAATGAACCAACCGAAACCTGGTTCATCCTCATTCATATTTCGTATTAATTCGGAGGTATAAATAACATAAAATGCATAAACAAGAACCGGCGCAAAAGCCGATACTAAAGAGCCTGCTGTCACCTCAGTCGTTTTGCTAACAACAATCATTTGCATGACGAGGAGAAAGACGGACCAAAAAATGGTAAAATATCTCGACCTCGAAAACCCATATCCTGCAATCCATCCCGCAGAGAAAAGCAAGGAAAAAATTAAAAATTTGACAGAGAAGAAAAAGGCGTCGAATTCTCCGACGCTCAGCTTACCTAAAAATCTGTAAGCAATAAAATAAGCCCCAAACAACGCTAAGGCAGTGGAGACAAATCTAAAACGATAGCTATAGAAGACGATACCTGCTACAATCCCTATTGTAAAGTATAGTGACTGCTCGAGCCAATTATTTTGTAATAAAGAATAAAACCTGTTAACGTTTAATAACAAGTATAAAACAAGCGCCACTGTTGGCAGCGCCAATAAGAGTAGTTGAGCTCCTACTTTTTTCCAATTATGTATTCGTCCGATTTGCATTTCTTTTCTTTGAGAAGCTACCGGTTTATCATTTTCTGCCGCCAGCTTTCTTCGTCTTTTTTACGCTACTCTACCGATTTCTGCTAAACCACTATTTTCTCCTCCTGGAACTTCGAAACGATCTCTTCCAGCCGTTGTTCGTTTGCTTTAATTCTTTGCCTGAGAGGAGAAAGTGACCAGCCTCTTTTATACACATCTATGTCGTCTTTTGCGTTTTGTACAAACAACCACTGCACCCAGTCTACAGCGTTTTGATTTTTAAAGCTATCTGTAAGCTTGATAAAAATAAATGTAATGTCCTTGCTATAGTGCTCCATTAAATCCTTTACGTCATCAGCATTGCTTAGAGAAGAGATAATAACTACAGAAGCGTCGTTGATTTTTACAAACGTCTTCAGATCTTTTATCCTATGCCAGTTACTGGTGCTGATGCTATACTTTACCCATTGTTGCTCATCTGCTACATTATTTTTTGCCACTTCCTGGTCGGGTATGTAGCGTACTTCAAATCCCTGCTTTACCAGGTTTTGGTAAATAGACCATGTAAGAACTTTACAATAATTTAGAAAAGGAACCTCAACAGCGGTATTTCCTTCAGTATCAAAATGGCTAAAAAAAGAAGCATACAAATAAATATGAGAAGCGTAAGGGTCCATTGTTTCGGGCATTCTTACTACCAATTCTTTATTTTTCGCATAAATCTTCCAAACAATTCTTCTTACGTCGTCGTTGTTTTCAAAGTTTTTATAATTAAGGTGTTCGCCTTCCACTTTTCTTAGCTGTTCTATACGAGTCGTTGTTTCTTCTGTTTTGCGGGGCGATACCCGTAAATCTTTTACAGCCTTTACCGAAGGACGGGTATAAAAATGGCTGCTTGCAGGAAGTGTTACAGCGATAGAAAAAAACTGAAATATATCTTCAAAATAAACGAGCCCTTTATCTACACGATACTCCTTTATTTCAGGCAAACGCCAGTGATAACTTCCTGCTATAACAGTACTAAAAAACTTTTTGCTGCTATTTTCAAGCAAAGAAAACTTCTCTGAAAAATGTTTTTTATCGTACCATAGCCTCAATTTAATAAATCCAAAAAGCGGTTTTAAAACCGGCTTCATAACCAGCTTTACTGTTTGCTGATGATGCAATTCACTTTCTTTCACATCTGTTGATACGTCGAAAAAAATCCCGTTTTTTCTTTTATGATAAATAAAATAGAGGTAAGAAACAAAAACGGATAAAAAGGCAACGGTAATGATGGCGATACAAAACGCAACAGCAACTTTAAGCAGGAGTTCAAAAATGTCGGAGTAAGAAGAGGTTGAATTCATTTCGTGGCTTCCCAACATCCTTAGCCCAATAAAAACCGCCACGGAAAAGACAACAAAATAAACCGTAAAAGGAATATAAAATGAGATGTTTCTTATTTTATCTCTTGCCTGTGAAAAGTTAATCTTCATTTCGGTGTCAAGATAAAGAAAGAATGAATGACAGAAAAAAGAGATACTTACAGCAGCATTTTTTTAACCGGCTTTTCACTTTCTTTGCTGATAATATGGCTTTTATCATCAATTACGATCATTGCTTATGTTGCGGAAGCGCAGCCATTAGCAAGGTTTTCACCTGCAAGGATTTTGCTGTTTCTAAAGAGCAGTTCGAGATATGGAAATGCGGTACCTGTACTTTCAGGTTTACCCAAAATGTTCCTGCCGCAAATTACATCGGGCCTTATTACCAATCATCAGCCTATATTTCTCACAGTGATACTAAAAAGGGATTGGTAAACAATTTGTATCATTTGGTAAGAAACTTTACGCTGCGGGCAAAACAGAAGCTGATTACGAGAGTTACGGGATTGAGCGAAGGCGTGTTGCTCGATATCGGCGCCGGCACAGGCGCTTTTGCAAATAGAATGACACGCTCAAATTGGAACGTGACCGCATTGGAGCCGGATGAATTTGCAAGAGAAAAGGCATTAAGTAATTATAAAGTAGAGTTGAATGAACTGGCTGCATTAAATGATCTTGTAGGAGAGACGTTTGATGCAATTACCTTATGGCACGTATTGGAGCACGTTCATGATTTAAATGAATATTTGGAAAGGTTTTTAGAAATATTAAAACCGGAAGGTAAACTAGTTGTTGCAGTTCCGAACTACACTAGTTACGATGCATCTTATTATAAGGAATATTGGGCAGCTTATGATGTTCCGCGGCATTTGTATCACTTTTCTCCAAAAAGTATGCAGGTACTGTTAGATAAAAAAGGTTTTGTTCTCGAAACAATTGAACCGATGTGGTTTGATAGTTTTTATGTAAGCATGCTCAGCGAAAAATATAAACGTGACAAGCAAAACTTCATTAGTGCTATTTGGGTAGGATTAATTTCCAATTTAAAAGCACGCTCTGACAGAGAAAAATGTAGTTCAGTTATTTATGTTATCAGGAAAAAAGGATGATTGGGTTGTTCAGTCACAACTTTCGAATTAGACCTTTTTCTTCTTTCAACCCGTTGTTATTTCTCTGCTTCGGATGGCTTTACTGCTAATTTTTTAAGTAAGGTTGATTATATTTAGGGAACTGATTTTTTAATCAAATAGTTCATGAAGTGCATCATTCTTTTAATTCTTGTAGTTGCTGCCAATACTACTACTACCGCTCAAATATGCACAGGAAGTTTGGGTGATCCAATTGTACAAATTTCTTTTGGATTCGGTTCTAATTCGGGCGTTGCACTTGACAGAGGACAAACTTCATATGAATACTCACAGGATATGTGTCCCCGGCAATCACAATATAGTTTGATAACAGAGAGTGTTAATTGTTTTGAAAATACCTGGAATACCATATCGGGTGATCATACTTCTACAGATGGAAAGGGCTTTTTTATGCTCGTTAATTCAGAATCAATTAAAGGGAATGTATTTACTTATACTGTTAGAGGTTTGTGCCCTGGCACGACCTATGAGTTTGCTGCATGGGTAAAAAACGCTCTACGCTTTTCTGCGTGTGAAGGTATAGGCGTTGATCCTGATTTGAAGCTGTCTGTAGAAACAAAATCAGGAGTTGTACT
>JBBPZJ010000371.1:0-3202 GCA_038199395.1 Chitinophagales bacterium | reverse complement strand
CATAATATTAAAATGCAATTGTTAGAAAAAGTAAGCGCACTATAAATGTAACCAATTTCTTTTGTGGAGGCCTCTGCAAAATACAATAGTTTTCCTTTTGCTATTCATTACTTATATTATACTGGCCGCACTATTTAAAAGCATGAAAGCACTTAGAATCAAATGCTTTATAAGATAGGGTATTGACATAAAAATGAGAGCGCAAAAGCGATTAATTCGACCGACCGTGTAGATACAAACTTACAGCAACGAAATGAATTGATAAACAGTACGAATTTGCTACTTATCAGTGAAAATTATTCCCTAATCTTGCTGGTAAATCTTGTAAAAATATTTTTTAACTGCTTATGTCAGGAGCACTTATCATTGCCTTTTTTCTTATCAGGTACTTTCGAAAGTCTTTGCCGGACTCTTCGCCTCTAAAGCAATGGGATGAAATGCTGTTATGGACGATGTACGCTGTCGTGGTTTTATTGGTGCTTGATATTACTGTAATCAAAAATTCTATTCCAAACTGGATCGGCGACTTTATACTTTTGGGCATTATAGGTATCGTTTTTTTACGTCCTGATTTGCGATTTTTCAGAAATATAGCAGTTGCGGTTTTACCACTTGCTTTAGTTTCTTTTTTTAAAGATATAATACGGTTAATACACTCCCCTTTCTGGCAAGGGATGATTAATTACGTGGCTATTATTGAGTTTTGTGCAGTAGCATGGATGATTGCGATGTTAGTCATGGTAAACAAGCAACATAAAGCCCTTAAAAAAGAAAGAGAGAAAAGGGAAATTGAGGAAGAGCAAAACAGGATAACAGCAGAGCGTAAAGCTGAACTTGAGATAATGGTAAACGAACGCACTTCTGAATTATCGACTCAAAAAGAGGAACTTGAGCATGCTCTTTCAGATTTACGTGAAACACAAGCACAGCTTATTCAGAAAGAAAAAATGGCTTCTTTGGGAGAATTAACTGCAGGCATTGCTCACGAGATACAAAACCCTTTGAATTTTGTAAACAATTTCTCAGAGGTAAATAAAGAACTCTTAGAGGAAATGGACGTCGAAATTGCAAACGAGAATTTTGACGAAGTAAAGGCGATTGCAAATGATATAAGAGAAAATGAATTGAAAATCTTTTATCACGGCAAACGTGCAGATGCAATTGTAAAAGGGATGTTGCAGCATTCACGGGCAAGTTCAGGAAATAAAGAAGCAACAGACATCAATGCTTTAGCAGATGAGTTTCTACGACTGAGTTATCATGGTCTTCGGGCTAAAGACAAAGAATTTAATGCAACTTTTAAGACTGATTTTGATGAGAGCATAGGAAAAATAGAGATCATTCCCGAAGATATGAGTAGGGTATTGCTAAATTTATTCAACAATAGTTTTTACTCTGTAAATGAAAAAAAGAAAGCAACGAACCTTGATGGTTTGGAAAAATATGAACCTACTGTTTTAGTAAGTACAAAAAAACAGGAAGGAACAGTAAAGATTTGTGTTAGCGACAACGGCTTGGGTATTCCGCGAAAAGTGCTGTCAAAAATTTACCAACCGTTTTTTACAACAAAACCTTCGGGACAAGGAACAGGCCTCGGACTGTCGTTGAGCTATGAAATTATAAAAGCTCATGGGGGAGAACTGAGAGTCGAAACAAAGGAAGGAGAGTTTGCAGAATTTATAATTGAATTACCTTACTATAATGGTTGAAAAGATATAAATTAAAACGTATATTGATAACATGAATATTTTAGTAGTAGACGATGAGCCCGACATGCAAACTTTATTTCAACAGCGCTTCCGCAAAGAAATAAAAGACCATCTTGCGGAATTTGCCTTTGCAATTTCCGGCGAAGAAGCTTTGCGTTACCTTGAACAGCATCATCATGAAGCAGTTTTAATTCTTTCCGATATTAATATGCCAGGCATGAGTGGTTTGGAACTGCTGAGACAAATAAAAGAAAAATACGAGACCCCTCCACCAATTGTAATGATGATAACAGCCTATGGTGACACTGAAAATTACAATACTGCCATGCAGTTAGGAGCAGATGATTTTTTAACCAAGCCAATTGATTTTCATCTTTTAAAAGAAAAACTCAAAATACAAGAGAATGGCTAAGATTTTAGTAGCAGATGATGAAGTAGATTTAGAGATGCTGATTAAGCAAAAATTTCGCAGGCAAATAAGGGAGAACAAGTATGAATTTATTTTTGCTTTAAACGGCAGCGAGGCATTAGATAAACTGGAACAACATCCTGATGTTGAAGTAGTACTTAGTGATATAAACATGCCGGTATTAGACGGTTTAACACTACTTACGAAGCTAAGTGAAGTTAGTCCGCTGGTTAAGACTGTGATGGTTTCAGCTTATGGAGATATGGATAACATAAGGACAGCCATGAACCGCGGCGCTTTTGATTTTGTTTGTAAACCTGTCAATTTTCAGGACCTTGAATTAACCATTGAAAAAACCATTTTGCATGTAGCCCAAATTCGTGAAACCTTAAACGCCATAAAAGAGAACAACATTCTGCGGATGTATGTAGATGAAAATGTTTTAAAATTTATGAGTGGAACAGAGTATGAAAAAAGCTTACTTCAAAACGAAACGGTCGAAGCTACGATAGCGTTCATAGACATCTGCAGTTTCACATCTATGACTGAGAACGAGCCTCCAAACGACGTTGTTACACTTCTAAATGACTACTTTGATGTAATGGTAAAAGAGATCATTGGCCAAAAGGGATACATAGACAAATTTATCGGAGATGCAATCATGGCTGTTTTTAAAGGAGATTATCATTTGGACAGAGCTATAGAGGCTTGCCTTGCAGTTAGAAAACAGATAGAAAATATAACGCCACAACCGGGTAAGACTTTCTCACCAAAAGTGTCAATCGGTGTTAACAGCGGCGAGGTTATATCCGGTAATATAGGTTCCGCAAATCTTCGCAGGCTGGATTATACAGTTATAGGTGATGTTGTTAATACTGCGCAGCGCCTGCAATCGATTGCCCAGGCCGGACAGATCGTGATCAATCATGCTTCTTACGACAAGATAAAAGAGTCTTTTAATTGTGAAAAAATAGGGGATGTAAGTCTGAAGAATAAAGCCCGGCAAGAGGTCGTGTACCAGGTATTGAACTAGCTTTTTTATTTAAACAAAATTCTACGTCACATTAACAGACATTAAAGTCTT
>JBBPZJ010000370.1:0-2400 GCA_038199395.1 Chitinophagales bacterium | reverse complement strand
TGCTACCATCAGAAGCTACATCGATACCATGCGCAAAAACGGCTTTTCTATAATGGATGCTATCGGACAAGCCATTGAAGGAAACCCAATCTTACCAATTCCAGATAGCTATACTTATCAACATTCTGGTTGACCTAACCAGTCACAAAGATTATAAGGAAATTGTCTGAATTGGGATACCATAAGATATGTTAGATGGACATATCAGTCAGTCGTCAGTTCGCAGTCGCCGGCCGTCCATGGTCATTTACTGTTTGCTAATTTTCCATACAGCATTTTTTATACTTCTTGCCGCTTCCGCAGGGGCAGGGGTCATTGCGGCCGGTTTTCTTATCTTTTATATAAGGCGCGGGGTCTATCGGGTTAAAGAGTTGAGGTGGACTACTTGTTTCAATAGCAGGTAGTACCGGTTCCATATCTTTTTTCGATGTGTAAAAAGGCCAGCTATTTAATACATCCTCATACCTCGAAAATACATCTGTTGACATGTCTCTTTTTTCATGATCCTCCCCTGTACGCATCGGAATATCGCGTAGCACTTCTTCGAGTCCGCCTGCAATATCCGGGTCGGCAAGATCTGACTTAAAAAAACCGGTAATTAATTCGGTGAAATCTTCAGCCCCTAAAGGAATAATATCAGATATAAGAAAAGCATTAAGTGAGGTATCGGTGATGTTCACATCGTCACCATTTTCTAATAAAAATTGCAGCACGTCGCGGTACCATTCCAGTACTTCGGCTTTGCGTTCGGGCTGGTGTAAGGCAATTTGCTGCACTGCCGTTGCTACAGCACTACGGGCAAACGTATAGTTGTTTGGTTCTTTAAGAAAGTCTTTCAGTACGCTCAATTGGTTTTGGCCGCAATGGTAAATGACCTCCCAAATATCTTCTGTAAGGAAATCGCCAACCCAGAATTCCAACGGTTCTTCGCCCTGCCGTAAGAAATTCAGCAGGTGTGGCAAAGATTGTTCTGAACCTAACTCGGCCAACAAAAACATGGCATGCATAACAAAATCATCCTTCGAACCATCTTGTTCGGTCATATGACGGAAATATTTAAAACGCCTTATAGCATCATCCAAAATGCTGTGCAGGTCTTCCAGCAGCGACTGACGGGGAAGTTGCAGGATATTGCTGATAAGAGCAGGGTCAATGCGTAAAGTATTGTGGTATAAAACTTCTATTTCAGGATGGTTGAAAACCGGCGCTTCGGTAGTCTGTATTTCCTTGTTATACTGCTTTACAAAAGGTTGCCTGCGATATTTTTTACTTTCCTGCAGTGTTGTAGCAGCCTTTTGAATGTTATATTGCATAAGCGTTAAAGAAGCAGTTTTTACTTCCGGATCATTTATATCCTGTTTTCTCATCAGGCTGAGTCTGCGCTCTGCTTCTTCAATATTATCCATACTTAGAAAATAATTTATTGCCATTTTTTGATACGTCATAAATTCAGAAACATGAAATTCGGTGCGTTCAGGATACAAATCATCCAGTTCTACATTTGTGCCCAACATCTCCCTGCATAGTTCACGTTTACCCTCGTGTAGCACAATACCCGCTTTGAATAACCGTGCAAACAAGTAGCCGGGATAATCCTTCAGCAGTTGCTCATTCACCCTTATCGCCTGTTCAACATTTCCCGTTTTAAAATAAGCCTGTACCAGGTAGTTCCTCAACTCCTTAACATCCGGATACTTGCCGGTCAGCTTTTTAAGTTTTTGAATAATACCACTTTTTCCAGCTATCCCATCCGCATTAACTGTCCGGATAATCTCAATAACCTCAGGACTTAAATTTGTCTCCAGTTCAGTTACAACTTTATAGGGAAGTTCATCCGTTAATATCTTTTGTTCATTCATATTAATCTCGTCTTTTACTTTTTTTTTAAAAAAACAAATTTAGACGTAAATAAGTATAGATGTTGTAATAGAACCAGGATTTGTGCGGTTTGCCGCTTCGTTATTGCGAGTGGTTATTTTACTGCTAAAACTGAACAGTAACTGTTCGTTTTCGTACAGTTGCAGGTTACCAATAAAAACATAAGCAATTAAGAATGAAAGCGTTATATACCCGGCACAGCCGTTGTTCCTTATATTAAAGACTAAAAATAAACGATAGCAAACAGCCTGCATATAGAACAAAAAGCACAAAGAGCGAGTGACATCACCTCAAAGGAGTCATTAGACAAAGGGATCCATTCGGACAACAAAAGTTGAGTAAAGAACAATTGTTCAGAACCTAAAAAACCATCATGTTCAAAAATTATTTCAAAACATCTTTTCGCAATCTTTCGAAAAACAGAACCTATGGCTTTCTCAACATCTTTGGTTTGGCTATTGGTATTGCATGCGCCGGACTCATCTTCTTATGGGTGGAAGATGAAGTAAATTTTGACAAGTT
>JBBPZJ010000369.1:0-3295 GCA_038199395.1 Chitinophagales bacterium | reverse complement strand
GGCTGCTTAAAATATTACCGAACCATTGTATAATAAGAGTTCAACAAAGAGACCTTGTAGAGTTGAATTTTGAACTTCCAAATTGTAAGTTTAAGACACATCCTGCATTAGTCATTTCAAATTCAAATGTTTTAGAAACTGAGGATATTTTTTATGCAGTAATAATATCTTCAAATCCAATGATTGAAGAATTTAATTTTGAGCTTGATAATTCTATGCTGACAAAACCTCTTTCGAAGAAATCATTTGTGAAATGCCAATTGATACAATCATCTACGATGGATGAAGTACTTTCAAAAATTTCTGCTTTGAAGCAGGGTACTTTTGATAAAGTGCTTAAAAGGATTTTTGAAACAGTATTTTGAAATCATCCGACAATCATCAAATGATAAAAGTACCTGGCACAACATTAAGTGGAGTAGACGAAAAGACCCATAAAAAGCCCCGATACTTTTAATGTACCAGGACTTTTTGTTCTACTCCCTGCTGACCGAAGCCGACGTTTGCTATTTGGTACAAAGCAGGCCTGTGTTGTAATTTTATTCGGCTGAATATGCAGCAGGACATTACAAATTTAGCTAAGTGCATATCTTCATCTTTTATTTATTAATTTAGCTTCTGTTGCTGAGCTAACGGAACACAGAAAACCCATACGTCGCCAATCCCTGAACCGTTTTGCGAAGCTACATTTAACAGTTACCTTACGGATAGTACTTAATTCAACGAACTGTCATTCTCAAATAGAAGTATAAGATGTTAAAAAGAGCTATTGTAATTTCATCCGTTTTGTTTGCGACCCTTATCTCTTGCACGGTGCAGAAAAAGCTCGCAGGTATAACAAATCAACAGCAGGAATTTGTCAGGATAAGTAAGAAATTTCCGGCATACTTCGAAACGGCAGATAATAGTACGTGGGTGCCGGTTATGATCAATTATATCGTTCCTGCCGGGCAGGAGGAATCGGCTGCCTTTACAACCATAGAAAATTACTTCCGAAACTTTTCAACAAATGGTGGTAACGCCATGCGGATATGGATTAGTTCTCCTTTTCTTGAAATTGAAGATGAAAAAGCGGGCGAGTATAGCGCTGTTAAATTCGCACGAATTGACAGGGTTTTGCAGTTGGCAGAGAAATACAATATTCGTATCAAGTTTACCCTGCAACATATTCGAACCATCAGTACCGGCCAGGTTAAGCAGCCATGGGCAAATAGTACCGTACTATCAGCAGACAAGGGAGGTCCGTTTAAAAACATGAAAGAATATATTACTACAGAATTAGGTAAAAAATATTACCTCGCCCGGGTAAAAGCACTCGCCGGGAAATACAAAAACAATAAACAGATATTTAGTTGGGAGCTTTGGAATGAAATGGATGCCGTTGACACCAAAGACTGGCTTCCATTTACATCAGCAGTTTTAGATTCGGTAAAAGTGTTATTTCCTAATCACCTTGTAACACAAACTTTAGGAAGCCTTCATTCATTAGATGCGGCGCACCGGTATCAACAATATTTTAGCCTTCAAAATAACCCCTTTGTTTCTTTGCATCGCTACATTGATCCGGGAAGAGACTGGAGCCAGTACGATGATACTACCCGGCCTGTTGATTTGATGGTTTATGATGCAGTACAGCTTGCAAGGAGCATGGTGCATGATAAACCGATTGTTGTAAACGAAATTGGTGCTGTAGAAGCGAATCATGCTGGTCCTTCAACATTGTATGCATTGGATACAGCAGGAGTACTCATTCACGATATGATCTTTGCTCCCTTCTTTTGTGGTGCTGCGGGAACGGGCGGGCTATGGCATTGGGATAGCTATGTGGAGCGGCAACATCTATGGTATCATTACCAGAGATTTCAAAATGCTATTAAAGGAATTGATCCTGTTAAAGAGAGATTTACCCCATTCACGATAGTAAAACAAGGCGTGAGAGCGTATGGACTGAAAGGAAAAAATCAATCTATCATCTGGTGCAGAAATGCAGAAAATAGCTGGAAAACGGAATTTATCAATAACATTACACCTGAGATAAAATCCGGCTTTTATCTCAGCCTTTTAGACACAGGCAGAGACACTGCTTCCAGGGTGAAAGTATATGATCCATGGAAGAATGAATGGACAACCGCGACCATTAAAGATGGAAGAATCGCTTTGCCGTCTTTTTTAAGATCTGTTGTAGTAGTTATTAATTAGTGCTATAAACAATAAACGCCATATAAATATTCAGACGAGTAAATCTGCCTGCCACTTTTGCTTCACTTACTTTATTTGTGTCTGGTAAACAAGCAATGGAACATGAGGAGAAGGCAGGCTATTGAATCTGAGGAACATTATATTAATTAATCTACAGACCAGGTTTATTGTTTAATAGTTTTTCCATCTTCCATCTCGATAATACGGCTTGTACTTGCGGCAAAACCGGGGTCATGAGTAACAATCAATAAGCTTTGATTAAACTCCTTTGGGAGTTGACTAAAAATGTCGAAGGCTATTTCGCTATTTTTTTTATCAAGATTTCTTGCCTTTTGCCTTTGTTGGTGTTCTTCACCAACAAAGGCAAAAGGCATTGTAGTAGTGAGTTAAAAAAAATTTTTTTGTAATACTTCCGCTTGTGCAGGGTGTTCTTCACCTGCACACTTCTTGCACTAAGACCTCCTTTGGCATTCGCTGACACAGTAAGCTACCAACGCTCAACTGTAAATCAATAGTCCGTATTTTTTTGCCTTTGTTGGATGTATTCAACAAACAAATCTTTATGGAATGTAGTGAGTTGAAGAAAGTCAATTTAAGGTGATATTTTTCTCTTTTAATTCTCCAGTCGGGAGCAGTGGTTTGTATCATTTAGAGGCTTAATGGTGAGAGAGATTTGCAGGTGAAGAACACCTGCGAAAAGTGTATACTTGATTGTCCTGATGCGTCCGGTATAGGTGCCGATGTTGACGACGCTTTTTTAGCAAGGTGTGAACATTGGAAAGTATAGTGTATGGACCTTCAACAACTATTACTTTTCTCTTATTTTAGTTAGTGATATGACAAGTCATGTTTTTATCCTGTAAAGCTTTAGTGCTCCATTTTTTAATTACTTCCACGATCTCTTTTATATTAATTGGTTTGCTTAAATAATCGTTCATTCCCGCCTGCATGCATAGTTCACGGTCTTCGAGCATTGCGCTGGCTGTGAGAGCAACTATTACAGGCTGTACTTCCATATGCTTCCTTATATATTGCGAAGCTTCTAATCCATTCATTTCAGGCATTTGAACATCCATCAGTATAAGGTCATAATGCT
>JBBPZJ010000368.1:0-8718 GCA_038199395.1 Chitinophagales bacterium | reverse complement strand
TTTATAAATAAAAAAGAAGCAACTTAAAAAAATGCCTCTTTGTTATAAAGTACAAGTGTGCGACGCCACGGTCGAACAATTGAAAAACCAATGTCGGCTCTATAAATATTTTTATTCTTCTATCAGTTTTAAAATAACATGCTTAAATTCTTCAACTTCTTTCCCAAAGGGTAAAATCTCTTCTTCGTCAAGACCAAAATATCCCAATCGCTATCTTCCCGGTAATCTCCCCTGGCCCTGGAGCCAAAAAGGATGACAGAAGCATTTTCATCCTCCTTTGATACCTGTTCCTTTATTTTATTTAAAAAGATTTTCTGATCCATGACATCTCAATTTAAATACTGAATGCCGTATCAACTATTTCTTTCTGCTCCTGTGCATGCACTTTTGAATATCCTGTTGCAGTTGCAGCACTTGGTTGCCTGCTGATAACGCCATAGTTAATGCCTTTCAAATTCATTTGCAAAAATCCTGCAGCACCCATATTCATCGGTTCTTCCTGTACCCAGAACCACGTTGCTTTGTTGTATTTTCTATATAACTGCTCGAGTTGCTTCATTGGTAAGGGATAAATCTGTTCTAATCTTATAATAGCAACATCTCTATGATTTTCTTTCTGCTGACGCTCGGCAAGGTCAAAATAAACTTTGCCACTGCAGAATAAAACTTTTTTTACCTGATCAGCACTTTCAATAAAACTGTCGTCAATCACCTCTTTAAAACCTCCATTTACAAATTCACTCATTTTGCTATAGCTGCCCGGGTGTCTTAGGTTTGCTTTCGGAGTGAAAACAATCAAAGGTTTGCGGAAAGGCCATGCCAACTGCCTTCTAAACGCATGGAAGAGGTTTGCAGCAGTGGTAATATCTGCAACGATCCAGTTAAGCTCGGCGGACATCTGAAGAAACCGCTCCATGCGTCCGCTGCTGTGCTCGGGCCCCTGCCCTTCATACCCATGTGGTAATAACATTACCAATCCGCTCATTTGCCTCCACTTCGTTTCACCACTTGAGATAAATTGATCAACCATTGCCTGAGCCGTATTAAAAAAATCTCCGAACTGACCTTCCCATAGTACAAGTGTATTAGGGTTTGCAATTGAATAACCATATTCGAAACCTAATACGCCAAATTCACTCAGGAAAGAATTATAGATCCTAAACTTTCCTTCGGCTCCGGGAATGCGACTTAGCCTGTTATAACTATCATCTGAGTTTTCATCTCTTAGCACTGCATGGCGGTGAGAAAAAGTGCCTCTCCTCACATCCTGCCCACTCATTCTTACATCGCTGCCATCGAGCAACAAAGACCCATATGCTAGTAATTCACCTGTAGCCCAATCCACAGCATTTTCATTGTCATACAACTTTATTTTATCCTGAAGCAGCTTTTCTACCTTACGTAACGGCTGAAAGCCTTCGGGCCATTTCATCAGGCTATCAAAAACTACTTTGAATTGGTCTTCGGAAATGGCAGTTGCCGGCGATTTGTCAAAATCTTCTTTTGTGGCCTTACGCAAACTCTGCCACCATAGTTCGGGTTTTTGGTAAGTATATGGTATGGGGTTTTGTTTGATGTCGTCGAGCCTCTCCTGCAGGTCACTCCAAAATTTCTTTTCCATCTCCTTGGCAAGGTCAGCATCAATAGAACCGTTCTCAATCAATTTCTGGTTATACACTTCACGGGGGTTGGCGTGCTTCTCTATCAGCGCATACAATTTAGGCTGGGTGTATTTTGGATCATCACCTTCATTGTGACCATGACGACGATAACAAACCATATCAATAAATACATCTGTATTAAAATGTTGCCTGAACCTTGTTGCTATGTTAACACACTTTACAACCGCTTCAGGGTCATCGCCATTTACGTGCAGCACGGGTGCTTGTATCATAGCGGCAATAGATGTAGAATAGTCTGCAGTACGGGCATCATCAAAATCGGTAGTGAAGCCGATCTGATTATTAATCACAAAATGAATAGTGCCGCCGGTATAATATCCTTTCAGACCGCTCATTTGTACTACTTCATACACAATCCCCTGCCCTGCTACAGATGCATCTCCATGTATGAGTATTGGTAAAATTTTGTCGTAATCGCTTTCGTAAATAACATCCGCTTTACTTCTGGCGAAACCAACCACAACGGGGTCAACTGCCTCGAGATGCGATGGGTTAGGGCATAGCTGAAGATTTACTTTTTTACCATCCCTGGTCGTATGCTCACCACGAAAGCCCAAATGGTATTTCACGTCGCCGGTTCCCATGGTTGTGTCAGGAGTGGAAGTTCCCTCAAACTCTGAAAAAATTTGCTCGTATGTCTTACCTAAAATATTGGCTAAAATATTCAGACGCCCCCGATGGGCCATTCCGATAACAACTTCCTGAACACCTAAGTCTGCTGAGGTATTGATGATAGCATCTAAAGCAGCAATCGTTGTTTCTCCTCCTTCGAGAGAAAATCTTTTCTGACCAACATATTTAGTATGAAGGAACTTTTCGAAAATTACCCCTTGATTTAACTTCTCAAGAATGCACTTTTTTTCTTCTTTAGTGAAAGGTTTATGAAAATCATTTTCAACCTCATTCGCAAGCCATTCAATTCTTTCCTGGTCATTCATACCAGAATACTCAACACCGACAGAAGAAGTATAAGATTTTTGTAATTTAGTGATGATGTCTTTTAAAGTGGCACCAGGCATGCCTAAAAACTTGCCAGCTTCAAAGTTTGTGGTAAGATCCGAATCACCCAATCCAAAATTTGATAATTGTAAATTGGCTCTCCTGTCTTTTCTTTCGCGAATAGGATTGGTTTTAGCAATTAAATGTCCTTTTTTTCTGTAAGCACGTATTAACTGAAAAACACTAAATTCTTTTTGCAAACTCTGTACATCTACCGGTTTGCCATTTGCTGCCGCAACGTTAGATTTTCCATTAGATGAAGATTCTACTTTGCCTATTGCAAAATCAAATCCTTCAAAAAACTTACGCATCTCAGGATCTACATTGTCAGGATTGGCAACAAAATCATTATAAATGTTCTCGATATATGCTGGATGTGAGTTTGTGATATAGGAGAAGTCCTTCATTTTTTTGATATTTTGACTATGAAACAATCGCAATAGTAATTTTGCAAATATCGGCCATTGAGAGCAAATAGTTATGAATTGTTTGCGTAAAAATTGAGTTCTAAAAAGTATTTGCCGGTAACGGGAAGAAGATTTTTAACCGGCATTTCATAAAGTGCGCAAAGCAACTCAAAGGGCCTTATTTGCTTTTGTGTGCAGCATCATAAAGACTGTTTTCTGCTTATTGAAAGTAGGGTTCGTGCCTCCTGCTACTTGTTTTTGCATTATCATGTTTTACCGCCTCACAATAAAATAATTCGGTTTGAACAATTGCATTTCCATGTCGGGATATGGCTGTTGTCTTTTCTTTAAAAAAACCAATTTTTTATACATCAGACTCTTATCTTTATGCTCTTAAAGTCCTGATAAACCGATTGCTTTTTCAATGGCTTAAAAGTTTGTTTACCAATATTCACTAAGATGTTCTAATCCCTGAAAGACTATGTACATTGACCTGGCGGAAATCTTAAAATGTACTGAATGTAGAGCTGGAAAAGTAGTTTTTACCTTGGTTATTTTCTTTAGCCTAACCTTCTCTGAAACCGGACTATATGCTCAGGACGAAAAAATAACGGCAAGTGAATTAAAGAAGTTGTCTGTAGAAGAATTAATGACTTTAGAGGTTACGCTGGTTTCACGAACACCTCAAAAACTAACTAAGGCCGCATCGGCAGTTCAGGTAATTACAGGTGAAGATATTCGTAAGTCAGGTGCTACCAATATTCCTGAAGCTTTACGTTTGGTATCTAACCTGCAGGTAGCACAACTCAACGCCAATGCATGGATAATTAGTTCAAGAGGCTTCAATACAATTTTTGCTAACAAGCTATTAGTGATGATTGACGGACGAACAGTATATACTCCGTTGTTTGGAGGAGTGTTGTGGGAGTTGCAAAATGCATTATTGGAAGACGTAGACAGAATAGAAGTAGTAAGCGGGCCGGGAGGAACTTTATGGGGAGTAAATGCTGTGAACGGTGTCATAAATATTATTACGAAAAATTCAAAAGAAACACGGGGGTTGTATGTGTCAGCGCTGGGAGGTACGTTCGTAAAAGATAAGGCATCGGTAAGATATGGGAGCAAAATAGGTGAAAACATCTCTTTAAAGGTATATGGGCAACATTCTGATAGAAATCCTACCAGAATGCAAAATGGCACAGACTATACTGACGCATGGAGATCAACTCAAGCAGGTTTTAGAATGGATTGGAACGGAACAAAAACGAATGCCTATACAATTCAGGGAGATTATTATGGTGGAACAAAGAAAACAACAGGAGGCAATTCTGATTTTAATGGAGAAAATATATTAGCGAGGTGGTCGAGGAGCTTTTCTGAAAAATCTGATTTAATGCTTCAATTCTATTATGACCGGTATTATAGAAATGATATCCCCGGCAAAGCATCTGATGAGTTAAAGACTTATGATGTAGATTTTCAATACAGGTTTCCTTTAACTAAACATCAAACCATTTTAGCAGGATCAGGTTACAGGTTGGTGAGAGACAATACTATTTCTACGTCACCCGTTGTGGCAATCTTACCCGAAAAAAAGAACCTGGATTTGTTTAATGGTTTTGTACAGGATGAAATAAGTGTGACAGCTAATCTAAAGGTTACGGTTGGAACTAAAGTATCGCATAATGTATATTCCGGATTTGAAGTTCAGCCGAGTGCCCGCACGGCATTAACCCTGGGAAAGAGTAATATGAGTAGTACTTTATGGGCAGCAGTATCTCGTGCAGTGCGTTCGCCTAGCAGGTACGATAAGGAGTACTTTATACCGAGAACCCCGCTTCCGCCTACCAGCCCAAGTGTGGCCGGAGGGCCTAACTTTACATCAGAAAAACTGGTCGCATACGAATTAGGTTACAGGGTACAACCTACTGCCAGTTCTACTTTTTCTCTGGCTACATTTTATAATGTGTATAGGGATGTATATAGTGTAGAAGCACTGCCCGGTACTTTAACCTACCAAATACAAAATGGTGATGAAGCTACCTCATGGGGCGCAGAGTTGTCGGGCACATCACAGTTAACGGCTAAGTGGCGCTTAAGGGGCGGTTATACTTATTTTAAAGCGAAGATTAAAGCAAAGCCAGGTCATAATTTCGATCCCGTTTATCTTGGCAATGATGTACAAAATCAGGCATTATTACAATCTATGGCAGATGTTACCAATCATTTGCATATTGATATTATAGCAAGATACCTGGATTTTTTGCCTAAAACACTTGCAACAGCCCAGGTTCCCGGTTACTTTACTTTTGATACAGGAATTGCATACACTATAAAACACATAGAGGTTTCGGTCGTTGGTCAAAACTTGTATAAAAAGAATCATACAGAATTTAACACCTTAAATATACCCCGTGGCGTCTACGCAAAACTTACATTTAGACTTTGAAAATCGAAATTATAAATAAGAGCTTTAGTTATACTGCAAAGACATTCTGTGTGTTTTTAATATCTCTGTTTCTGATTTTCGCTTTTCAGTTACAAGCCCAAACATCGCGTGAGTATAGCATTAAAGCAGTATTTCTTTACAACTTTACCCAATTTATTGATTGGCCAGCTACCGCTTTTTCAAATGCCGAATCGCCTTTTATAATAGGCATATTAGGCGATGACCCGTTTCATGCTTCTTTGGATGAAGCTGTTGCCGGAGAAAAAGTGAAAGATCACCCGATAACCGTACAACGTTATCAGGATGTGAAGGACATAACCACTTGCCATATTCTTTTTATCAATCGTAAGGAAGAAGGCAAAATGAAAGAAATTTTAAGTGCTTTATCAGGTAAAAATGTCTTAACGGTAAGTGACATGGCTGACTTTGCAGCAATAGGCGGCATTGTTCGTTTCGCATCGGAGAAGAATAAAATCAGGCTTCAGATAAATTTGCCCGCTTCAAAAAATGCGGAATTAAATATCAGTTCAAAGCTACTACAGGTAGCAGACATTGTAAGATAAGCTTATGAATGATAACCGCTCCGCTATACAACGAAAACTAATGGGATTGGTCTTAGTTACCAGTGGAGTCGTTTTGTTACTGACTTGCGTTGGCTTTTTTTCTTACGAATTTTTTACCTTCAGGCAATCGAGCAAAGAGCGGCTTTCAACTTTAGGAGAAGTCATTTCAGCTAACAGCACTGGGGCCCTTGCCTTTGATAGCCACGAGAACGCCACTGAAATACTTGAAGCACTGAAAGCTGAAGAGCACATTGTTGCCGCCGGTTTGTACGATAAAAAGGGAAACCTTTTTGCACGGTATCCCGGTAATTTTCCTAAATACAACCTCCCATTACATCCTGCCGGCGACGGATATAATTACAAGAATGGATATCTTGAAGGATTTCAGGCGGTCATTCAGGAGAATAACAGACTTGGTACACTATACCTTCGGTCTGATATGAATGCTATTTACACCAGGTTTGAGCGGTACGGTCTAATATCTTTACTGGTTGTTGCAGTATCCATTTTTGTTGCTTTTCTACTTTCACGTCAGTTACAAAAAAAGATATCAGAACCTATTCTTGCATTAGCAAAAACGGCCTCTAACATTTCTAACCAGAAAGACTATACCGTAAGAGCGAAAAAGTTTGACGATGATGAGTTGGGAGTGCTAACAGATGCTTTTAATCAAATGCTCATACAAATAGAAAAGCAAAATGCAGAAATTTTATCTTTTAATCATGCGTTGGAATTAAAAGTAAATGAACGTACACTCGAACTGGAGCAAGCTAACATTGAATTGAAACTGAGAAGCGAGTTTGAAGAAACCGTAATTGATTCTTCGGTAGATATTATAGCAGTATTCGATAGAGAATTTAATTATGTTTCCCTAAACAAATCGGGTAAAACAGCTTTTGGAATTACAGACAAAGATGTAATTGGCAAAAATATTCTGGAAGTATTTCCTCAGTTAAAAACTTCCGTCATGTATCATTATTTGCAGAAGGTATTTGAGACCGGCGAAATGATTCTTGATCAGCGTTATGATTCACATGTTTCTGACCTTATTATGCAAAACTTCTTTATTCCATTGCTTGATAAAGATAACATGGTTTACAGGGTATTGGTAATAGGTCACGACATCACTGAAATAAGTAAAACCCACGAGCAGTTAAAACAGCTAAATAGCGAATTGGAAAAATCTAATCTCAACCTGGAGCAATTTGCTTTTATAGCATCGCACGATCTGCAGGAACCATTGCGTAAAATTCAAACGTTTTCGCAACTTCTAGAGCGGGATTTAGATAATAAAGAATCGATAAAAAGGCATCTGAGCAAAATTATTTCTTCTGCAGGTAGAATGACTGATTTGATAAAAGCAGTATTGAACTACAGCAGGCTTTCCAATGAGAAAGGTGATTATGAGGAGGTAGATTTAAAGCAAGTGCTCGACAGCGTTACAAGTGATCTTGAACTAAAAATTATTGAAAAAGAGGCCGTAATAAATGCCCGAGATTTACCTGTCATATATGGCAATCCATTACAGTTAACACAATTATTCTTAAACCTTATTAGTAACTCTATCAAATTTTCCGAAAAAAAACCTGAGATCAGCATTTCGTCTGTTATAATTGACAAAAGAGAAGCAACCGCTACTGATGGCTTCAACTACAATGGAACTTGTGTGGAATTAATTTTTAAAGACAATGGGATAGGCTTTGAACAACACTATGCAGAAAAAATATTCACTGTTTTTCAAAGATTACATGGGAAGCAGGATTACCCGGGAACGGGCATAGGCCTTGCGCTTTGCAAAAAAATAGTCGACAATCACGATGGACAGATCTCTGTAAAAAGTGCACCGGGCGAAGGAACCGAATTTAAAATTCTTCTGCCTGCGAATCTATCAAATAAGCACTGAGAAGAACCAACTAAATTTTTTTTCAAATAATTTTTTTTGTCTTCTTACTATCTCCCTCCGTTAAAATTAGAGTCAAAGCTTTTTGCCGGTGAACCTCCACATTATTGCATGACTGAAGTCAATTCTTTTTCTATTCGTTTACATGAAATCAACAGAGGCTTTTTTGCTATGGACAGTGATATTTGTTGTCCTTCAATCTCATAAGAACCAGATACCGAACCTATAGGAGTTTTAGCCTGAAAATTTCCCTGCCTAAAATTTCCATCAAAATCTCCTCCTCCTCTTTCGATTTCCTGTTTGGCTCTTTTCAGCAAACTTTCCACATCACCGGAAAATGATAGATTAAATTGACACATAGCGTCAAACAATGGTTTTTAATGCTCTGTCAATAATTCTGCCAACACATTCCGATAATACTTGCCGGAGGGAAACAGCAGGATAAAAAAAGGGCCGGTAAATAATTACCCGCCCTTCGTTCACTAAAGAAAAAAGTTTTATCCTTTATTCTTTTTATACCTTTTGTCGGGGGTGCCGTCTTTCTTTAACCGGCCCGAAGTTGTCGTGGTCGTAGTTTTGTTTTCCTTAAAACGTTTGTCGACGGTTCCATCTTTTTTCAATTTAGGTGTGGTAGTAGTAGTGCTGGTTGCGGCCGATTTTTCAGTTTTTTTTGTTTCTTGTTTTGCTTGACCAAAAGAGGTTGCTGCTAACATAACAA
>JBBPZJ010000367.1:0-16680 GCA_038199395.1 Chitinophagales bacterium | reverse complement strand
AGATGTTGACAAAACTGTCGGGAAAGAAAGGCCGGCAGGACGGACTGTAGCGGAGATCTGCTTTACTGGTTACAGGTCAACCGGCATAAAGAAGGCAGGAGCATTACACAGGCTTTTATTTTAAAAGGATTGATTCTTATTCTTGAATTATCCTCCTGCAAAGCGACATCTCTTACGTAATGGTTTCTGTTTTCAATTCCCCAATGAAAGCGGAAACCATTATTCATTGTCGCAGTAAAAGTGAAGCTGAAAAGCTACTGAGAACCTTAGAAGAACGGATCAATGAGTATTCACTGACACTACATCCTGAAAAGACAAAGGTGGTGTATTGTAAGAATTATCAGCGAAATGAAGACTATGACGAATGCAGTTTTACATTTCTGAGTTATACATTTGTGGAAAGTTTTCTTATCTGGGAAGGAAATTATAATAACGTTTAAGGAGATCAGCCATAACGGCGACCTTATTTTTATTTGTAAACCCTCAGATACTGTCCTTTGCTATAACACTCCAGTCGTCATTACCGTGCCCTTTAGCTATCCATTGATCCATTACTGCTGCAATAGCAGGTATGACAGCTAAGTTTGCTCCGGCTTCTTTTGCTGCACTGATCATCAGACCGGCATCTTTACGAGCCATATCTAATTCCCATGAAGGTTGATTGAATTTACCTTCTGAAATTTTCTGTAACCTTGCGGGAACGGCAGCACCCGGGTTCCAATTATTAAAAAGATGAAGAATGTCTTTGGTTTCTATGCCATGTGCTTTGGCAAGCGCAAGAGCATCTGAGAGCCCCGCTGTAAGACAAAGCAAAAACAGATTGCCCGTCAACTTAATGCCGGCTGCTTTACCTTCTTCGTCCCCGAAGTTGATCAGCTTTCCGGTCATCTTAGACAGGTCGGCCTCCAATTTTTGAATGATATGCTGGTCGCCGGAAACTAACATAAAACCTGTACTTTCAAGAGCATTCGGAGGTCCCATAAAAACAGGAGCATGCAGATAAGTAAAGCCTTTGCTTTTCCAATCTTTTGTTCTTTGTATAGCCCCTTTAGCCGAAGTGGTTGTGTGATCTACGATGATGGCTCCCTCTTTAAATCCCCGGCTGGCAGCTTGCAGCACCTCATCCACAGTAGCATCATCCTTAAGTGTAACATGAATAACACCGGCATCTTGTACGGACTCACTTGCGCTATCAAATGCTTTTGCACCATACACTTCTAATGCTTTGGCTTTTGCCGCTGTACGATTCCACACGTGTACCTTTTCGCCTTTTTGCAGCATTGCTCTCACGAAATTTGAACCTAGCAAACCCATTCCTAAAAAAGCTTTCATCTTGATTGATTTTGGTAGTTGTAATCTACGTTCAACAGTTTTTTTTTACCATCATTTTCTTATTGCAAAGCACATTACTGAGACCATTGAGTTGGTTCTCTGTCCCAACGATGGTTTTTTAATTCTTTCAGCAATTCGTTAGGTAGACCTTTGCCATCGCTTGCCAACATATTAGCCTCTACATTTCTTAATTTTCGCATACCCGGTATAGTAGTGGCTACATCGGGATTGCTAAGAATAAAGCGCAGGGCCATCTCCGGTAAATTCATTCCCGCAGGCACCAAAGGCTTTAAAGCATCTGAATGATCTATACTTGCGTTAAGGTTCTCAGGAACAAAGTAAGTACCCCGCCAATCACCCTTCGGAAAGGTAGTTTCTTTCGTCATCGTACCGGTTAAAGTTCCTTCGTCAAAGGGCACCCGGGCGATGACTCCAATGTCAAGCTTGCGACATAATGGAAACAGTTGGTCTTCAGGTGCCTGATCAAAGATGTTGTAAATCACCTGCACCGAATCAATCAAGCCTGTTTGTAAAGTTTGTAAACTATTATTAGGCTCCCAACGATTTACACTAATGCCCCAGGCCTGCACTTTGCCTTGCTGTGTTAATTTGGTGATTGCTTCTTTCCACTCATCCTGTTGTGCCCAAACATCTTCCCACACATGAAATTGCTGAAGGTCAATGGTCTCTACTCCCAGGTTTTGCAAACTTTTTTCGGTGTATTCAACAATGTAATCTGCAGGGAAAACATCTTTTAGTTTGAACTCGGCTTTGGATGGCCACTTACGATTCTTAGGTGGAACTTTGGTCGCCACATACAATTTCTTTCCCTGTTGTCTTTTAATAAGCGCATTCAGGATTTGTTCACTAAGTCCTTCTCCGTATCCCCATGCGGTATCAAAAAAATTACATCCCATTTCTACAGAACGGTCTAGAGCCCGATTTACTTCTTCGCTCTCCGATCCTGTCCAGCCTGCCATTCCCCACATACCATAACCCACTTCGCTAACCTGCCAACCTGTACGTCCAAAAGTTCTGTATTGCATGTTTATTTCTTTATAACTGGTTTATTTCTTTATCTCAGGGATTGATAATAAATCTTTTTGTTCTCATTAGTGCAGTTCATTTCCCTTTTCTGGCTAATAATGCGATTAAAGCTATTGCAAAACCGGTTATCATTAGACCGAATATCGCTTTTTCATTTATTAGCAGTCTGTCAGGCGTTATAACAGACACAAACTTTTTATCATTGGTTTTATAACGAGGATTTCGTTTGGGTGATTCGGCATGAATCATAGAAGGTAAGTTTGAATAATTTACTTCTGTTTTCTTTAATTATCAAAAATTACCAGTCTCTTCGCCCTCCTAGAAATAGTCTTCGCAGTAATCCAATAATTAAAGTAAATATTGCTGAACCTATAACTGCCCACACGACGGGAAACGGCTTGCCATCGATGTTTATCTCGAAAATACGTGGAAAGCCCATTTTTGCTGCAACCCATAGACCGATGTATGCACCAATAAAACCTACTATTATTGATACAAGACATCCACCCAGGTCATAACCTGCTAATGACTGCCCTATTCCTCCGCATACAGCGGCAATTAATAACAGAACCAGGAATCCTATTAGTGTCATAGCTTTTAAATTTGATGAAATTGATTTTTAAAGAATTAAAGGTATGCTAACAAAACAAAGTTTGTTCCACCGGTTTATAGTGCTTGTAATGCTTCTAATCTTTCCTGTTCTAACAAAGCGTATAAAGTGTGTTATGGCTTTGTAGATATTCTTCACCAACAATTTTTTAGGTATTGAGTTTCTCAGGAAAAGCAATTGATGGATGTTGATGAAAGTAAGATAAATGAACAATGGAACAAAACCTTACTTTTGCTGCTATGACACAAGAACAAATTAAGGAAATGAGGGATCGTGTATTGGTCCTAAGGAGGTTTCTTTGACGTCGATAACCGACAAGCTAAAATAGATAATGACAAACGTCTTTCACTTTCCCCTGGATTTTGGGATGACAATGAAAGGGCTACAGGCATTCTTAAAGAAATAAAACTGCACGAGTTCTGGACAAAACTTTACCAAGCTGTGGAAGCTGCGGTAGAAGATTTTGCCGTCATGTTTGATTTCTGGAAAGCGGGTGAAGCGATTGAAGAAGAAGCCAAAGAGGCTTATCAACATGCAATAGCAGCGATCGAAGAGGCGGAGTTTAAAAGCACGTTGAACCAACCGGAAGACGAACTCACTGCCGTGATGCAAATAAACCCTGGCGCAGGTGGCACTGAAAGCCAGGACTGGGCTGAGATGTTGATGCGCATGTATAGGATGTATGGGCAAAAGCAGGGGTGGAACGTGACTGAACTGGATTTGCAGGAAGGTGACGGAGCAGGTATTAAAAGCGCCACGCTTCAGTTTGATGGGCCTTTTGCTTATGGCTTTCTAAAAGCTGAAAGTGGCGTTCATCGACTGGTTCGTATTTCTCCGTTTGACAGTAATGCCCGTCGGCATACTTCATTTGCCAGTATATATGTTTACCCTTTAATTGATGATACCATTAATATAGAAGTCAATCCCGCTGATGTAGAATGGGCTTTTTTCAGAAGTGGTGGATCGGGTGGACAAAACGTAAACAAGGTGGAGACAGCCGTGCGTTTAACCCATAAACCTTCAGGTATTATTGTAGAATGTCAGCAGGCCCGTACGCAGGGAGAGAATCGTGAAAAGGCTATGAAAATGCTGAAGAGTCGTTTGCATGAAGAAGAGATGCGCAAACGCGAAGCAATCAAAAACGCTAATAACGCCAGCAAGAAAAAGATAGAGTGGGGCAGCCAGATTCGCTCTTATGTTTTCCATCCTTACAAAATGATAAAGGACCATCGCACAGATTATGAAGTGGGCAATGTAGGACCTGTAATGGATGGCGATCTGGATGGATTTGTGAAGGCTTACCTGATGATGCAAAAGGAGGAAGAAACAAGCCCTAATTGATAAATGAAGTATCGCTCCTAATAACTTAGAAGACCGGCTCTTTTGCCGGTCTTTTTATCTGCAGTAGGTTCGTCAAATAATTAATCTATTGCAGTTCAATTATCTCCCTCGAATTTCTTTTATTCTTCTCGACCAGGTATTCCAGCCATAAAGTTTTATTATATGCGGGACAATAAAAATAGGAGTTGAAGTAGCTAAAGTGCAGCAATATCTGTTTTGCAGGAGTGGGGTATGAAAAGGCTGGTCTTGCCTGAAAAAAGATGTACTTTTTCTGGTTGCTCGTCTCAAATTCCTCTATACTATTCAGATCGAGTGGAGGGGCATTTTCGTGTAAACGCAGCAGAGAAGTTCTCAGAATTATTTGATCCATTACATTGGTACTTTTTTGCAATTCTTCCCTGATGTCTGCCGCTAGCTGAGGTTTGTATTGTTCAAGTAGCGGAATATTGAAAGCGCCCATTAACCTGCTAATGTGATATAACAAGACAGAACTTTTTACATAGTAAGGAGATATATAAACGGGGCGACTCAAGTAGTACCTGTTTTTAACCATTTCCGCCAAATATTGTAACGTAGCAGTATCTTGTTTTACAAATGGCAAGTGTTTGTCGTACATGAAATACATGATATTACACTGCACAGAAAAGTCGAAGTCCGGTGTCATTTTAAACCCCATCCAGGTGCTGTAGGCAGGTAGGTTGCGATATCTCTTAAAAGTAGAAATTATTTTTCTACGGCTTAGGTTGCTGACGCCAATCATTCTTTTTTTGGCAACGCGGTTGCTGCTGTCATTGTTTTCCGCACTCATTAATATCATTACCGTATCATCAGCATCTTCGCCTTGTCCAAAAATGGGGCGCAGGTATTTGAAGTATAGACTATTTGGCATAAATGTTCCATCCGATGCCCAGAAATTGTAAAACGGAAGGCCTGCACGGTTTTGAAATTTAGGGTATGTTGCGGCAGCTTTTGAAATAATACTATTTGCAATTAATTTATTGTCCTGACTTAAATAAGGCAACATATTTCTGAAAGCAAAGGCAGCGATAGCTGTGAAAAAAATATTGTTATCCTGTACATAATTATGGGGAGCGCCTCCTGATTGCCGGTACCCATAAAACATACCTTCGTAAAATTCGCCATCATATTGCTTTACCTGCATCAAAGCAATATTTTTAACTAATGCATTAATCAAGGCAGAATCATTATTGGCAAAACACGAGAATGAAAAAAGCGATAGCAATAAAATAAGAATGTTCTTTTTCATGTAAAAATGTACGCTTCACTAAATAAATAGGTATGTAACTTTTTATTGGGTGTTTAAAACCTTCCGGGTGTTTAGGTGAGGTTTGAAAGTTTGTAAGAATAATACAGCCACTTCAGCATGTTTTTTGTTTTTTCCATGTCGCAAATTAAATCCTTCCGGCTTAGTTTTTTATGATTCAACGGCTTTCCTGTTTTTTTCTCCAGCCCGATCATTTGATCAATAACAACAACACTTCTGCTTATGATAAGATGCATTGCGACAGCAAATTCCTCTTTCTTACGTTTGCTATAGGGAAGGGCATAAATTAGCTTATTGCACTCTTTTACTCTTGAGAAAAATAAAGTTCTCAATTTCTGATAATCATCACACCGGTCAGGAAGCGTAACAATACCATCACGAAGGTCTTTAAACATATCAAAAAGGTCATTACTAAACTGCATCAGGCTCCCGACATAAAATAATACCTTCCACATATCATCGCTTGCCGGTTGGTCCATTATCTGATGATAAATGATAACGGAGTAGCCTCCTTTGGCATACGTTATCCGTTCGAGTTCTGCGTCTTCTATTGCCGGATCTGTTTGTTTTATTGTTTCGAGTTGTATTTCAAACACGTTTTTTGCAGCTTTCAGGTATTCATTTTTGCAAGGAACATCTTGTAGCATAAACGACTGTATTGCTTTTGCTATGCGTGCCGAAAAAGTTTTGGCATCGTAGTCTTCGGGGTGGTAAGTAATTTCATTAATAGCCTCCACGCTAAGTTTGTCAATATCAAATAAATCATCCCCAACGGGAGTCAGAACACCGAAGAGCGTAGCACGCTTTCTTTCAGCCTGTGTATATTCCTCATTGTATAAATGTTTATAACTGGAGCAAAGAATAGTCGGAATAAACAAGCCATAGTATTGCCTGATTTTTTTTAACTGATCTTCGTCAAACTTGCCGTCAAATTTTTGTTCCAGTTCAAAAAGATAAGGATTTAAAAATGTATGTATATAATGCTGTTGCTTTTTAAATTCTTTTCTCAGCCTTACAATGGTTCTTAAATATGATGATAACATTACGAGACAAGAGTGTTTCTGTATTTAAATAAAGATTAGGCCTGATAAAATACTTGCCCGGTTGTTCTCATCATGTTGCTTACAATGAGATAAGGTAGGTAAGCTTTTTGCTGCAAATCTATAAAACGCTTATGAGAAGTAAAGCGCACATTAAAAGTCATCCTATACATCCGATCCTTGTATGTTTTCCTCTTGCTTTTTACATCGGAACATTATTATTCGATTCGCTGCGTATCATCAAAGATGATATCGCTTTTGGTTTAACCGGGCAATACTTGCACTCTGCAGGAATAATTGCTGCAGTTTGTGCTGCTGTTCCGGGAATTATAGATTACAAGTATACTGTTCCACCGAGGAGTTCTGCTAAAAAAAGAGCTGCAACACATGGTATAGTCAATACGGTGGTACTGCTTATTTTTTCTCTGGCCTTATACTTTAAACATGTCGAAAATTTTCCTCCTTTTATTGTCATTTCACTCGAATTTACCGGAGTTGTTTTAACCTGTTACGCAGGCTGGCTAGGAGGCACATTAGTCCATAAAAATCAAATAGGAATAGATGTGCGATATGCAGGAGCAGGCAAATGGCAGGAACAATATATAAATGAAGACTCAGGTCGTTTCGAAGTTTGCGATGCAAACGAATTACAGCCAGATCAGATGAAATTAATTCACGCCAAACATAAGCGCATCGTTGTTGCACGGACCGAACAAGGGTATGTGGCCTTTGAAGATCGCTGTACTCACAAGGGCGGCTCATTGGCAGGTGGTGCCATGATATGCGGAACAGTACAATGTCCCTGGCACGGAACTCAGTTTGATGTAAAAACCGGGGAAGTGAAAGCAGGCCCGGGAAAAGAAAAAATAAAAACTTATGAGGTTGCGGAGGATCAGGGAAAAGTCTATCTATCTGTATAGCAATATTCATTCAGTGTTATGTGTGACCGACAAGCAGTAAGTGATAATACTAATTCATAAGTCGAAATTTTTTTACACCATTTTTACAATGCCATTAACTCAAGAAAACCAATGCTCCAATGCGGTTTCAATAATTTGCTCCGTTAGGAGCGAAATGTTAGTAGACATCAGGAGGTATCAAATTAGCTCCATAGGAGCGAAATGATTTTATATACCGCTCCTACGGAGCTCGTTCTAAATTCTACTATTCTTCTCCTACTAGTATGACGCCCAGACGGGGCTTAACTAAACCAGATTTAATGCTCAATGTATATTCCGGTGAAAGTGAGCCAATTCGCAATGTTCGATACTCAGCCAAAGCAAGGCATGATGCATAACCCGGTTTAACATCCGGGTATTGAACGTTGTTATTGAATATAAAGGCTGCATTAAATTTTTGCTCTTGCCCGCAGCGGCTATCTTCCTGAATTTCTGGCAACTATTGACGTAAAATATCGTACACCTCATTGGGCACTAATGCGGGCGGCGGCGCAGGTTGTCTTGCTTGGCTGACAGGAACCACGAACCAGGTAATTGTGTTATCTGTTTTAGGAGTCGTAATCATGTATATAATTAGCTTGATAAGTTTATTTGTTCTTCGCATTAAAGAACGAGATCTTGAAAGACCATTCACGGCTCCTTTCTACCCCTGGTTTCCTCTTATAGCCCTTGTACTATGTCTTGTAAGTCTTGCAGCAATCATTTGGTATAATGTTCAGCTAAGTATTCTTTTTTTCTCAATGTTATTGTTAATGCTGTCAGCTTACATCTTTCAGGAAAACATCGAATGAAAACAAACGATATTTTATTGAAAGCTAAAGTTTTGTAGCACTTCGTTTATTAACAAGAAGTACGTCATGCAATAAATAGACATACTTCTAAATTAATTCAGAATTGATTACTACCTATGCACTTATTACGTAATAAAAACAACAAAAAGTTATATTATGACCAAAGAATTAATAAATAGAGTTGCTCGTTTAGGTGTGTTATTTTGGGTTATAAAAATATTATCAACAACAGTTGGTGAAACCGCTGCTGATTACTTTTCGGTAAATTTAAACCTAGGTTTAACTCTCACTGCCATCATAATGGGTGTTATTACAATTGGAGTTACTTTTTGGAATTTTAAGCAAAAAAAATATTTTCCACCTTCCTATTGGTTATTAATTGTGATGATGAGTATTGAAGGAACGCTAATAACTGATCTTTTAGTTGAAAAATTAAATGTTTCTATACTTATATTAGATGTTGTTTTCGCGGTAGCAATGGGCTTACTATTTTATTTTTGGTATAAAAAAGAACATACACTTTCTATCCATTCTATAAATAATGATAAAAGAGAAAGGTTTTATTGGTGGATTGTTTTAACAACATTTGCTTTAGGAACAGGCGTCGGCGACACTGTATCAGAACATTTAAATTTTGGCTATTTAAACTCCTTGATTCTTTTTGGTTCCATTTTTATTTTAGCTGGTGTTTTAGCCTATTATAAAGTCATAAGTGGAGTTTCAGCATTTTGGATAGCATTTATTGTTACACGACCAATCGGTGCTTCTCTAGGAGATCTGCTTATTCAACCACCAAAAAATGGTGGATTGGGAATTTCACTAATGATAATAAACATTATATTTTTTATTGTAATAATAGCTTGCGTAGTATATTTAACAATGCAGCCGGAGAATAGGAGCAAGCGCGTAGAATTAGATGAAGTTTAATGGAACTTACACTTATGTTAATAGGAGAGAGGCTTGGACTTAGTTCTTCAGACAGCCTGGGCGTCTATCTTACTTATGCTCCCGTAAAAGGATTAACAGACGAATCAAGAAATTGTATTTCAAATATTCGTGCGGAAGGACTGCACTATGAAACTGCAGGTGAAAAAATAAAATATTAAATCAGAGAGGCTTTGCGAAGAAAAATTTCGGGAATTAACCTGAAAGAAACCTATAAGCCGCTTCATTGTGATGGTTAATATTTATTATCGGGTACACTAGCAAGAGCATTCTGCTAATATCGGTCGGACTTGTTCTACAAATATCTTATTAGATGATTTGTTATGAAATACAAAAGCCGGCAATCATAAGTGTGCCGGCTTTTGTATTTTTATTGTTTTTTACTTATCCCGTGTAAAACTCTTTACCATATACACGCATTCCTGTATTTGTTTAATCTGTTGAATTCTGTCAACTCCTTTTAACTTAGAAACAGAAGGCGTTTTAATCTTTTCGTATGATGTATCCTCTTTTTGTAATTCTCCAATTGCTTTATAAATATTTTTTGATTTAATTGCAAATACCACTCCCTCTGCATTTTGTTGCGCTGTACTTAGTATACCTATTACTTCCCCATTTTTATTTAGAACCGGTCCTCCGCTATTACCCGGATTTGCACTTACAGCTATCTGACACATCAGGGTATCACCATTATACCCGGTCTTAGCACTAAGGTAGCCTTCATTATAAACAATCTCATCTCTGGGAAAACCCAAAGTGAATATTTGCTCTCCGAGCTCAATATCATTTCTCTTAATTCTATACGGTAACAACCCAACTGACTTAAAGTCTGCATCATCAATTTTTAGAAAAGCAATATCCTTTTCAGGATCAGTATAAATAATTTTAGCTTTAAATTCCTGACCTTTATTATTAGTAACAATGATAGTGGATGAACCTTTTACTACATGCGCATTAGTGATCAGGTAACCTTTTCCATCAATTAAAAAACTGGTTCCTCCATTTATTGGTCTTTCATCCTCAGGAGCTTTTGATTTTATTTCACTTATCTGTTTTCCCTGCACATTCAAATTGTGATTCAGCATCTGCATCTGCCTGCTCAACTCTTTTATCTGGCTGTTGTTTGTTGGGGTAAAGTATGTAACCAATATACTAATCACTAAAGCTGTTAATCCCGCAATGGTAGCGGCGATGCTGGTAACCTTTTTATACTTCTGCCAAAGTATCAACACTCTTCCTCTCGTTGAATTTGCCTCATGGTTAATGTAGCCATTCTCTTCGAGTTCGTTATGTACTTCGTAAAGCTGGTGCTTAAACTCTCGGTGTTCGCCAAATGCAGCTATTTGATGTAGAAACATATTGTGCTCTACAACCATTTGGTCTACCTCAGGGGTTGTTTTTCGTAGACTTTCAAAGGCGGCCTTTTTGTCGGCATCGAGTTCACCTTTTAAGTATTGCTCGATCGTGTCCAATAATAAAATATCATCCATCACTTATTCTCCTATATTATATTGCGAAAAAAATAATTTTTTCAATCTCAGCAGACACTTATACTTCTGATTTTTTGCATTATCTGCATTGGTGTATCCAAAGGAAGAAGCAATATCAGTCATATCTTTTTTTTGCAGATAGTAGGCTTCCAGGAGACTTTTGCAAGGCTCGCCAAGGCTCCCAAGTGCCCTTTCCATAATAGCGAAATCTGCGTTTCTCTTTTCATGATAATCAAGATCTTCTTCCACCGCAACAGTTTCTTCAAGGCCTTCTACCTGAGTAGCATACTTATTTAGTTGTTGTAGTCGCTTAAGCCAAAGTCTTCTGCAAATGCTATAAATGTAAGTTTTGATTTGACAGGTTAGAACAAACGAGTCCGTTTTTGCATTTTCATACAATACTATCATGGCTTCCTGGAAAACATCTCTTGCATCATCATAAGTGCCGTTATTATTTAACACCAACGACTGTATCATATTAAAATTGCTCTTATATATGAAATCTATAGCCTTTGCATCATTTTTAGCCAGTCCGTTCAGTAATACTTGTTCGTTGAATTCGCCTCTCACAGATGTAGTATTTAATACCGTTTTATTGCTAAAGTAACCCCCGCAATCTTTTTTTTTTCAAATTACATTTGGCAGGTTAACTATTGGTCTTTTTTGCATAAAGATAGATTGTTAAACAAAAACTCACTTAAACTGAATTGAAATGACAAATTATAAGTTGTATTGGCATTAGGTTTTTTTGTCGCTTGTAACAGCGGTACTTCAACTGAAAGTAAAATAGACTCGTCTGCTGATGCAAAGAAAGATATGATTGATTCTTCCGCAGAAGCTAAAAAAAATATGATCGATTCTACTGCTGAGGTAAAAAAAGACAACGTAGATTCTGCTGCTAAAATGGCTGCAGATACCCTAAAAGCTAAGTAATCATACAATACGGTAGAGTAAGGTTCTTAGCCAATGTTTTTAAACATACTAAATACCTTATTAAATGGTAAGAATTTTAAAAGCTTTATCCGCTATGGATAGAGCTTTTAATTTTTGATATCCTTTTTAAAACAGAAGGTTACCTTTCTTGATTACATTCATTAACCTTCAATTACATAAAAAGTAAAAACAAAGAAAAATGAAAAAGTTATTATTCGTATTGGTATTAGGTGCTTTCGCTGCATGTGGTGGTGGAGATCCAACTTCAACTACAGATTCTACTTCTACTATTGTAACTGCTGATACATCTTTATCTGGTGCGGCTATGATGAGCACTGATACAATGAGTACTGGTTCTATGAGAAGAGATTCTATAAAAACAGATACCATAACTACCGCTCACTAGTCTGGCTAAAATTCCAACGTCTTTTATTGCGTAGAAATATTTTTATCAATATTATAAAAAAATAAATAAATAAATTGAAGGCAGGTTACCTTTTAATATTTATTGTATCAACAAGAATTAACCAATAACAAAACCAGGAAACAATGAAAAAGTTACTATTTGTATTTGTATTAGGTGCATTTGCTGCTTGTGGCGGCGGAGAATCAACTATTACTTCAGATTCTACTACTACTACTACTACGACTGGTAGCAGTGCTATGATGAATACCGATACTACAAGTGCTGGTACAATGAGTACTGATACAACACATATGAGCACTCCTCACTAAGAATAATCATACTGACTGCTATCTTCATTTAGCAAGACTTGTCACAAAAGCAGTTAGTTCAAGATTTTCATATGGCAAGCAATCGTTAAAGGCCCTCCCTATTCCTGGGGAAGGCCATTTTTTTTATAAGTTCGAGGTAAAGTGCTGGCCCAATTTTAGAGTAAATAATCATTATATATGAGGAAAGTCTTAATTCTGTTGCTGGTAGTTATTCTTGCGGCTTGTGGTAATGGTTCTGTTGATAATTCAAACAGACACTCCATTCTCCGTGATTCATCTTTGTCAGGTTCGATAATTACTGACACTGCAGGAGCAAGAGAAATAAATGCAGATACTTCCGGCATGAGCGAGGCACGTTAGAATAGTAATTAGTTCCTTATTTGTCCAATTAGTAAGTTTTAGTCCATTTAAAATGAAATTTATGAAAACTCTACTTTTTATTTTTATGGTCGTTGTTACAGTTTCATGCGGAAGTGGCAATGAAAATGCTGCTGCGAAGGCCGACTCTTCAAATGTAATCACAGACTCATCGGCGCTTATGAATACTGACACCACTAGTGTAATTGGTGCTGCTCGTGTAGGAACAGGCCAGATGAGGACTGATACCGTACCGGGTCAGTCAAACTCAGGTAAATAATTTCTGTGGATTTCCTTGGATACCGTTATTGAAAGGCAGTGAAACGCTGATCCGTCGCATACTGCAGACTTTTGAGCTCTATTTGGAATTTGTAAAAAAAGTCTTAAAAAAGTTTGTATTTTATCATTGAATGGTTATTTTTACTCCTCGATGGAACAAATAGTAAATACTCGGTTTGGCTTTTATTTTTACTTCTACTTTAGAAAGTGGACCGGGATACTATCGAGATTGAAAAATAATTAAAACAATCAAAATATAAGTCCCGGCAAAAAGCCGGGACTTTTTTTATGCATTATGGCTGTAGCAAAACAAGGCGGTCTAACTAAAACAACAAGAGTTGCGATTCAAGGTTACGAAGGAAGCTTTCACCAGGAGGCGGCACAGAAGTTTTTTGGAAAAAATGTAAAAGTGATTCCTTGCGACAATTTTAGGGAAGTAATAAAAATTGCATCCGACAATAACAAAAGTAATGGCGGCGTGATGGCTATCGAGAATTCAATTGCCGGCAGCATTCTTCCTAATTATAACTTATTACAAAAAAGTGATCTTACTATTGTTGGTGAAAAGTATTTACACATTCGCCAGCATCTTTTGGTAAATCCTGGTGTTGAATTGTCAGACATCAAAGAAGTTCATTCTCACCCGATGGCTTTACTTCAGTGCATCGATTTTTTAGAAAGCCATCATTCATGGAAATTAGTGGAAACCGATGATACGGCATTGAGCGCCCGTTACATACAGCGTCATAAAAGCCGGCACACTGCTGCAATAGCCAGTAACCTTGCTGCTGAATTATACGATCTTCATATTATTGCGCCTGATATTCATACTTTAAAAAACAATTACACAAGATTTTTAATGGTGCAAAGAAAGGAAGATGCTGTGCCTCTTGAAGATGCGGACAAAGCATCGGTGTATTTTGAAACGGACCATAGTAAAGGTAGCCTGGCTAAAGTGCTTGCCGCAATTGCTTCAAACGGAATAAATATGAATAAGTTGCAGAGTATGCCCATACCGGGAAGTGACTTTTTGTATGGATTTTATGCAGATATGGAGATTGACAATAATGATCATTTTTATAAGGTCGTGGGGGAGATGAAACCATTAACAGCACGACTTAAAGTCTTTGGTACCTACAAAAAGGGAAATATAAAATAACAGTAAAATCAAGACGGATGGAGATCAAAGTTTCTGAAAGGCTAAACGGAATTGGAGAATACTATTTTTCTCAAAAGTTGAGGGAAATTGAGCAATTGAATAAGCAAGGGAAAAATATTATAAATCTTGGAATAGGAAGCCCCGACCTGCCTCCTCATCCCGACGTAGTCAAAGTATTGCAGGAGGAGTCATCCAAACCTAATACGCACGCATATCAGAGCTATAAAGGAAGTGCTGTTTTACGAAATGCTATTGCTAATTTCTACAATAAATGGTATCAGGTTGTAGTTGATCCTGAGACGGAGGTGTTGCCGCTAATTGGAAGTAAAGAAGGAATTATGCATATATGCATGACTTATCTTAACAACGGTGACGAAGCGTTGATCCCAAACCCGGGTTATCCTACTTATAGCAGTGCTGTTAAATTGGCCGGAGGCAGATGTGTAGAGTATGCGCTGAAAGAAGAAAATAATTGGGAACCAGATTTTGATGAACTGGAAAAATCGGACCTGGCAAGAGTGAAATTGATGTGGATTAACTATCCTGAGATGCCAACAGGCAGGCCGGCAAGAACCGAGCTTTTTGAGAAAGTTGTAGCCTTCGGCAGAAAACACAATATTCTGATTTGTCATGATAATCCGTATAGTTTTATTTTAAACAACAATCCACTAAGTCTGTTAAGTGTAGATGGAGCAAAAGACACAGCGATCGAGTTAAATTCACTTAGCAAAGCAAGTAACATGGCGGGTTGGAGAGTTGGAATGATGATAGGCGCAAAGGAGAGAATTGAAGAAGTGTTGAGATTTAAAAGTAATATGGACAGTGGAATGTTTCTACCCGTGCAGTTGGCGGCCGCTAAAGCCTTGAGTTTAGATAAAGATTGGTATGACGAACTCAACGATGTTTACACTAAAAGAAGGGAAGTTGTGTATCGGTTGCTGGAAGTTTTAAATTGCTCGTACGATAGAAGCCAGGTAGGGATGTTTGTCTGGGCAAAAATACCAACAAGGTATAAAGACGGATATGAACTAAGCGACGAAGTATTGTATAACAAAAATGTCTTTGTAACGCCCGGTGGAATATTTGGGAGTAACGGCAATGATTACATCAGAATAAGCTTATGTGCTAAAGAAGAAGTGCTTCAGCAGGCGCTGCAAAGGATAGCTTCCTAAAATCCTTTTAAGGCTTTAAAAACAGGACTATGAATGTAAAAGAGAAACTCACCGCAAACACTACCAGTTCAAACGCTTCTTTGTCTGTAGCGGGAATTGTAACGATTATTGGTACAGGGTTAATAGGAGGATCTTTTGGATTAATATTAAAAGATAAAGGTTTAGCCAGTCATATAATTGCAGTTGATAACAAACGTGAAAACCAGCAAAAAGCATTGGAACTGGGAATTGCTGATGAAGCGTTACCACTAGAAGAAGCGATTAAGAAAAGTGATTTGATCGTTTTGGCAGTTCCTGTAGATGCAGTATATAGTTTATTGCCTAAGATCTTAGATGAAGTGGAAAATCAGGTAGTTGTGGATATGGGATCAACAAAAGAAGGAGTAATAGCAGCAGTAGCTAATCATCCGAAAAGAAGAAGGTTTGTAGCTACTCACCCAATGTGGGGAACTGAATACAGCGGCCCTGAAGCGGCTGTAAATACAGCCTTTGCAAATAAGGCAACGGTTATATGTGATTCGGAAAATACCGATGAAGATGCGCTGGAAATGGTTGAGGAGATTTACAAAGCAATGCGTATGCATTTGATATATATGGATGCAGGCGCTCATGATTTGCATGCTGCCTATGTCAGTCATATTGCACACATTACCTCCTTTGCTTTGGCAAACACGGTATTGGAAAAGGAAAAGGAAGATGAGGCCGTATTTGAGTTGGCGAGCGCAGGTTTCGAAAGTACTGTTCGGCTTGCAAAAAGTAACCCTTCGATGTGGGTTCCTATTTTTAAGCAAAACAGGGAAAATGTGCTGGATGTGCTCAACGAACATATAACACAATTGAAAAAGTTTAAAAGTTGTCTTGAAAAGGAAAATTATGATTACTTACATGAGTTGATAGAAAATGCAAATGAGATAAGACGGATACTAAAATAATGAGTAATGATAGTTTGTGTAATAAAAGAGGCTTCAACATCGACAGTAGAAGAACTTACATTATATCGATCATTATAAAATATAGGGTAAGTAGCGATCGTGTTAAGTGTTAAACAAAATGTCAGGTACGAAGGGGTGCATTTCAAATTGTCGCAGCAAATATTGTAAATTTAGGGAACTAAACTGCAATTCAAATGACAAAAGAACAATTGGTAGAAGCTATTTCTGCTCATTACGATGAGTTAAATAATTTGAATAAAATTGATAATTTCT
>JBBPZJ010000366.1:0-9737 GCA_038199395.1 Chitinophagales bacterium | reverse complement strand
TTTAACAGCCATTTCTTTTCCAATAATATTTGCCGCAACTTATAATAACAAATACAAAGCCCCTAATGCTTTTTATGGTTTCATGCTACTAACACAGGCTGGATTAATGGGCGTTTTTTGTGCTATGGATTTATTCCTGTTTTATTTCTTTTGGGAACTTGCACTTATTCCTGCTTATTTTCTTTGTTCTAAATGGGGCGGTGAAAAAAGAATTGCGGTTACTTTTAAATTTTTTGTCTATACTTTTTTAGGTTCTTTACTAATGCTTGTGGGTATTTTATTTGTTTATTACAAAACTATTGATCATTCATTTGCAATATCTTCTTTACGTAACCTTTCACTAACTTCTGGAGAGGAAAATTTTATTTTCTGGTTGTTTTTTATAGCTTTTGCTATCAAGATGCCTGTTTTTCCTTTTCATACCTGGCAACCAGATACATATGAACAAGCGCCAACAGCCGTTACCATGGTTTTAAGTGGTGTAATGGTAAAGATGGGGGTATTCGCAGTTATAAGATGGCTATTGCCGATGTTTCCGTCAGCTTCAATAAGGATGGCAGATATAATAATGATAATGGCTGTTGTAGGAATGATCTACGCAAGTCTCATCGCCATTAGGCAAGATGATATGAAGAGGCTTGTTGCCTATTCATCTATTGCCCATATTGGTTTAATGGCGGCAAGCATGTTCACCGGTAGTGCTACAGGTATGCAGGGGGTAATCTACCAGATGTTTGCTCATGGTGTTAATATCATAGGGCTATGGATTGTAATAGACGTGATCGAACAGCAGTTAGGTACACGTAAGTTTAGTGAGTTAGGAGGACTTGCTCAAAAAGCCCCTGTTCTGGCTATCATGTTTGTAATTATGGCTTTAGCTAATATTTCATTGCCTTTGACCAACTCATTCATTGGCGAGTTTTTGATGTTTAACAGTGTTTTCCATTATAGTCCTGTGTTAGCTGCTGTTGCCTGTATCAGTATTATACTTGCTGCTGTTTACACACTGTGGATGGTACAAAAGGTTTTCTACGGTGACGTTAGAAACGAAGAAAGGATAGCTTTAAATGTTCCGGTAAATACTCAACTGATGCTGGCAATATTGGTTGCAGTAGTACTTATTTTTGGAATATATCCTCAACCAATGATCAACTTAAGCAGCGATACTGTTACAAAAATTATAGCTCAAATAAAATAGCTTCCAGATATAAGTTTTACTTATGAATACGATTATACTTTCTGCAATTTTTGGTGTGGTTATGATGTTTAGCGGTATTTTCATTGATAATCGTTCTGCTTACAAAAACATTTCATCTATAGCGTTATTGCTGTTACTCATATTTAATGTAGCTGAAAGTCATGGCTCACCTTTGTTTCATATTAATGCGATTAATTTTCTTCATTTCGATAAATTTGGTTTACTCTTCAACAGCATCTGCATTTTTTCTACTTTAATGTATGTAATGTTAAGTGGAAGAGAAATTGAAAAGGCAGGCAACAATACGGCTGAAGTGCACGCACTCATATTCTTTGTGTTGTCGGGAATCGGCATTGTTACTTCTTATACAAATTTACTAATGTTGTTTATTGGGATTGAGATACTTTCTATTCCATTATATATCTTAACCGGAAGCGATAAAAAAAATCTGAAGGGCAACGAGGCAGCCTTAAAGTATTTTTTGATGGGCTCTTTTTCAACCGGAATAATGTTGATGGGTATTGCTTTGCTGTATGGCTCGGGAGGAACATTTATGGTTGAAGGTGTCATCAAAAATGGAATGCTTTCTTACCTCAGTGCATTAGGAATGGTGCTCATTTTTATCGCATTATCCTTTAAAGTATCCGCTGCTCCTTTCCATTTCTGGACGCCTGATGTATATGATGGAGCCCCGACAGTAATTACATCTTTTATGGCAACCGTTGTAAAGGTGGCGGGCTTTGCTGCGTTCATTCGTCTCGTTGAAGGGCGGTTAGGAAGTATGGGAAGTCAAACAGACCGCCTGATTGCAATAGTTATTATTCTGACGCTCGCTTTTGGCAATTTAACAGCAGTCTTTCAACAAAGTGTAAAAAGAATGCTTGCATACTCAAGTATTGCGCAGGCTGGCTTTATGCTGTTTGCATTGTTTGCAGTGAATGATATAGCTAAGGAAGGGTTGCTTTTATATGCCGCTGCATATTCACTTGCTACCATAGGCATCTTCGCCGTTCTTGCAAAGATGGACGACATGACGCTTGAAGGATTTAATGGATTATCCAAATCGCAACCTTTAATCGCTGCATTATTGGCAATTTTTCTATTATCGCTCGCTGGCATACCGTTGACTGCCGGGTTCTTCGCAAAATTTTATATGCTTTCCGCAATCGTTAAAACCGGTAAATTTTTAGGTCTTGCTGTAATAGGTGTTTTATTTGCAGCTATAAGTGCTTATTATTATTTTAAAGTTATTCAGGCTATGTATTTTAAAGACGGAAATATTCTTTTTTCTCCTGTCACCTCCCGTTTTAAATACCTTTTACTATTTGTAGCTGTTATTATTGTTGTTTTAGGTATCTATCCGAATGCGCTTCTAAGTCTTCTTTATTTTTAGGATTTGATGAACGAAACATTAACTTTCATCTCCTTGTAAGCATATCTTCAATTACACTTGCCTCCGTTTATAAAATTCGGTAGCGCTCAAGCGCAATTTCTTCAAACAACAATTGACATATAAAAGTTACTATTCCAAATTGCATTATTCATGCCCATAAAGAATTGCTTTAGTAATTCTTATATTTGGTTATGAAGACTGGAGACATTTTAGCACTTTCGTACAAGACCGTCACAAGTAACAGGCTCCGCACGGGGATTACGGTTGCAATCATTGCTTTTGGTATCATGGCGTTGATAGGCATTATTACCGCTATTCAAGCAATGAATCAAAGCATTAAGGAAAGTTTCTCTATACTTGGTGCCAATGCTTTTTCAATCAGATATAAAGACAGAAATATTAATGTTGGAGGGAGGCCAAGCAATGTCAAGCAGGTTAAAAAAGGAGCAAAACCGGATAAAAATTCTAATGTCGGAAAAAGAATAGATCTTTTGCAGGCTAAGATGTTTAAAGCGAATTATAAGTTTCCTTCGTTGGTCGGTCTGCAACTAAATGGACCAAGATCGCAAATAGCGAAATATCAAAGTATAGAAACAACCCCGGAGGTTCAGGTTAACGGTGGAGATGAAAACTTTTTATTAATAAATGGCTACTCGTTACAGGCAGGAAGAAATTTCAGTAGCCTCGATGTAGAAACGGGGAGAAATGTGTGTTTGTTAGGGTCAGACATTGCAAAGAAACTTTTTCCGAAAAACGAGGAAGCAGCAGTAGATAAAATAATTAGAATTTCAAATTTGCCTTACCGCGTTATTGGATTGCTAAAGCCAAAGGGCAGCAGTGCTTTTTTGCAAATGGACAAAGTGGTCATTACCAGTTACAATAATGTACGGAGGTTGCCAAATATAGGTTCATCTTACACCATTAATGTTATGGTAAACGACTATACGCAATTAGAACCGGCAATAGGAGAAGCAACCGGGACATTAAGAGCCATAAGACGGCTCGACGTGAAAGATAACGATAACTTTTTTATTGATAAAAGCGATAGCCTCGCCGAAACCTTTATTAGTTTACTATCTAGTATCTCCGGTTCCGCAGGTGCAATTGGTCTTATAACTTTAATAGGAGCCGCTATAGGCCTTATGAACATTATGCTGGTTGCTGTAACCGAAAGAACCAAAGAAGTCGGGCTGATAAAAGCGCTTGGTGGAACACGAAAAAGTATAAGAAACCAATTTCTATTTGAATCGATCATTATAAGTCTGTTAGGTGCCGTGTTTGGTATTGTGCTTGGCGTACTTGTTGGAAATGGTTTTGCATTAATTGTGGGAACAGGCTTTGTCGTTCCGTGGGGTTGGGTTGTTACCGGTATTATTATCTGTAGCGTGGTAGGATTAACAGCAGGACTATGGCCCGCAATCAAAGCTTCTAAATTAGACCCCATTGTAGCACTTAGATATGAGTAATAAGAGAAGTAAGACGCTGTAAATCTTTTATGGCAATTAATTACCCTTCTTTAAAAAGTAAACACTCCTGTTTGCTCAATCGCAGAATACTGGAATAAAAAATCCCGGTTTTTACGTTGGGATTTTTTATTAGTTCTATTTCGAATTTTTTACCTCTTTGGATCTAGCGCATTTTTAATTCTTTCCTTAAGATCTAAAAGATGTATTTTACTCATCTTATCCGTTGTTACAGGAATTGCCTTTGTTACTGTGGTTTTTAATTGTAACAATTGTGCTCGTGCAATAGAAGGAATATCTGTGCGGCTTATATCAACAGATGAAAGAGCACTTGCACCGCCGAAAGATATGGTAAACGCTGAGGATACAGGGTTAAGCAACGAGTTAAGCTTATCAACATAGCTTTTTTGCAAACGCCTTCGGTAGCTATCAATTGGCTTTTTAAATTTCAATTCTGCGAACAATCCATTTTGTAAATCATTGAATAGTTCTATGGCGCTATAAGCTTTTGATGCTCCAAAACGCTCTGTTGCCTCTTGTAGCCTGTTAAGTCTTGAGGTGCTTAAAAGACCGCTTAAAACAATCTCTTGTGAAGAAACAATCGGATCTGTCTCACCCGGATTATTTATACGATTCCAAATGTCTTTAGAAATCAACCAATGCGGAGTTTGAAATATCTGATTTTGAAGAAATGCCATAGCTTGACGTTGTTTTACTTTTGGGGTTACTTCAAATACCGGTTCATCCTGCGTGGAAGTTTTTATAGTTTCATACACTCCTCCAATATTTGCAGTTACATGTCCCATATACCGGCGGAACTGTGCTATCAACTGCGTGTACATTTCATTAATGTTTTCATTTTGATCAACTTCATCTTTTGTCCATGCAGATAAATTTTTTAAGATCAGCTTTAAATTTTTGATGCCATAAGCACTTGCTTTCATTGCATCATCTCCCAGATCTTCGCGTTGATTTCTTGGATCATTTGCATTTCCTAGCTCATAAGTTCCGAAGTAGGCTCTTGGATTTTCTTTCAAAGCTTTAATTATCAACTTATTACTGGCCGATTTTTGATCTTCTTTATTATTTCCCGGAATATAACCATAGCCCCACCTGATAGCCCATTTATCGTAGTCTCCTATGCGGGGGAATAATCCTTTTTCTGTAATGTGATCTTCTGGCTGAGCCACGTAATTGAAGCGTGCATAATCCATAATAGACCCGGTATGTCCATTAGCTTCAACCCATGCCTTGTCTCTTAATTTTTCAACCGGTGTTTGACTGCTGTTGCCCATGTTATGCATAAGGCCTAAAGTATGACCAAGTTCGTGCGAAGAAACAAAGCGAATTAACTGCCCCATTAGAGAGTCGTCAAATTTCATCTTCCTGGCATTCGGATCGACCGCTGCTGCTTGTATCATATACCAGTTATGCACCAGTTTCATTACGTTGTGATACCAGCCTATATGACTCTCTAGTATCTCGCCGCTTCTCGGGTCATGCACATTGGGGCCGTAGGCATTTTCCACATCAGAAGCGAAATACCGTACAACTGAGTATCGTGCATCTTCCATACTCATGGCAGAAGCGGTATCAGGCCATTCTTTTCCAATAATTGCGTTTTTAAATCCTGCTTTTTCAAATGCTGCCTGCCAATCATTAATTCCGGCAATCAAATAACTTCTCCATTTTTTAGGCGTAGCGGGATCAATGTAATACACGATTGGCTTTTTCGGCGGAACTATCTCTCCTCTTTTCCATTTTTCCACGTCTTCGTCCTTTGGTTCCAGCCTCCACCGTACTGCAAATGTGTTGCTTTCGACCCTTTGCTGGTTATCACTAAAAGTGGTAAACTTTTCAGGAAAAAACCCCACTCTGCGATCCCAGTAGCGTATTTCCATAGGCTGTTTTGGCAATAATATCATCGATGTGTTTAATTCAACTGTTACCGCCCCAGCCGCATTCGCAGCAGGAATACTGGACGAAGGAGAAGGGGAGAAGCCTCCAAATGGTGAAGGGGAAGAATTATATGTCTTTACAGTTCTTATTTCAGTATTAAGAGGAAACGAGCTGATACTTTGAATATAAGAACGATCGGAAGCAAGTGAGCTAAGGTTTAAAGTTCTCTTTGCAGAAGGACTTATACCTACAACCTGGTTATCACCTTTAAAAAAATCTGTCACGTCAATAACAACGCTCGACGAGTCTTTACTATACGCAGCAACAGGAAAAGCAGCAGCAATTGCATTAAGGTTTGAGTTAGACACTGCCTTATAAATCGCATTACTCGTATCTGCCACATTTACCAGTGTAATAACCCTCATAAAAACATTATTATTTGGCCCTTTTTCAAATGCAATGGTTTGCTGGTTTGTTATCTCTCCACCATAAGTTTGGCCCCCGGCACCTCTATTAGCAGGTACGCGTACAAATCTCGTTACTGCCATGATCTCAAGGTTCATAACGCTGTCAGGTATTTCAAAAAAATATTTGTCGTCCACTCTATGCACTTTAAATAAACCTGGCTGGGTAACTGCTTTATCAGTAATAATGTCTTTGTAAGATTTCGGTCCAACTTTAGGTCCTGAAAATAATCCCGCTGCTGCCTGGGTGGGTGTTAAAGGTGGGGGAGGACTGCTGTTCTTTTTTTTTCTCTGAGCATGAACGCCGGGCGATGTAATCGCGACTAGTAAAAATAATAAAAGTCTCTTCATTTTGAACTGCTATAGTTTTATAATAAAAGCCATGAAGATAATCGAAGTGAGATTTGATCGATAGTTAAAATAGCATTTTAAGTATAAAGGCATTGAAGAACCTCATTTGTCTTCAAATCCTGGGGCATGACCAACGGACTTTTGATACGATTTTGCTGGCCTGAAACTTGATGCAATCAAAGAAAAGAACCCTTCGATCGGAATATTTTATTTAATTTTTACAATTGATTAAAATATTTATGCTAACCTTTTATCTTTAGGTTGTTATTTTCACTAGAATTGCGGTATAAATCTTTATTTAATTCATCAAACAAATTCTTAAACAAAAAAAATCGTATTATGGCGGAGACTAAACCAACTGCAACAGTAAAAAGCACAACATCGGCGCAACCAAAAAAATCAGGAAATTCCATCTCGTGGATAGCTCCTTTTGCGTGCATCATTTTAGGTTATGTTTTATGGCGTTTTGTAATCGGGGCTGATGCAAATTTTACAAATCCAGATAAAACTGGTGGATTTTGGCCAAATCATGAGGGACCTAAAGGAAACATCTCACGGATGTATGAAGGTGGAATTATTGTTCCTATTCTAATTGGTTGCATGTTAATAGTAATCACATTTGTAATCGAAAGATTGCTTACGGTAACAAAGGCTGCGGGTAAAGGAAGTATTACTGAATTTATAAGAAAAGTTCAGTTTCATTTAGCTAATAAAGATGTTGATAAAGCTATGGCAGAATGCGACAGACAAAAAGGTTCTGTAGGAAATGTAATGAAAGCGGGGCTTCGCAAGTACAAAGAAATGATTGTAAACACGGAACTAGACACTGATCAGAAAGTACTCAACATTCAAAAAGAAGTTGAAGAGGCGACGGCACTCGAATTACCAATGTTGGAAAAAAATCTTGTGTTTCTATCGACCATGGCCTCGGTAGCTACTTTGATCGGTCTGCTAGGTACCGTGGTAGGAATGATCAAATCTTTCTCAGCATTAGGTGAAAGCGGTGGTGGTGAAGCTGCTCAAAAGCTTTCACAAGGTATATCTGAAGCCCTGTATAATACAGCATTGGGTATTGGTACTTCTGCTATCGCAATTATTTGTTACAACGTGTTCACCACCCGTATTGATGGAATTACTTACGGTATTGACGAATCCGGATTTACGTTAACACAAAGCTTTGCGGCAAATTATAAATAATTTGATTGTTTTGTGGAAAATGACAATTCCGGCATCTTAAATACTACAGTAATAAATTTTAAAAAATGTCAAGACCCAAAATAGCACGAAAAAGTACCTCGGTGGATATGACGGCGATGTGTGACGTTGCTTTCCTTTTGCTAGCATTTTTCATACTTACTACCAAGTTTAAAGCAGCAGAAAATATTACGGTGGAAACACCAAGTTCAGTATCTTCAAAAGTTGCTCCTGAAAAAGATGTTACCTTGGTAAGTGTTACAAAAGATGGAAAAGTATATATCTCAATGGACAATGAAAAAGTAAAGGAGGCAGTTGCAAATGACCTAAACGCAAATAATGGGGCAGGATTATCTCCTGCTGATATTGCTGCATTTAAAAAAGCCAACTTTTTCGGAACTCCCATTTCCCAATTGAAATCTGCTCTTCAAATACCAACTGATAAATTAAAGGCAGACGCGCTACCTGGTATTCCAGCGCAAGACACAGCACACAATGAAATGGTTCCGTGGATGCGTGCAATCGTTGCTGCTCACGCAAGCACCGGTACTAAACTGAACCTTCTTTTTAAAGGAGACAATCTTGCAAAGTACCCCGCTTTTAAAAATGTAATAACTTCCTTTAAGAAAAATGATCAGTTTAAATTTTCAATGGTTACGGCTTCTGAAGGGATACCTGAAGGAACAGATTTATGGAGAAAAATTATGAGTGGTCAGTCGACTGAGTCAACAGAATAAAATTATTTATTTAAACTAAAAAACTTCCGAAATGGCAGAAATGGATACCTCCGGGGGCGGCGGCCACAAAAAAGGCCCCGGAGTAAAAAAGGCGAAAAAGTCATCAACAAGAGTAGACCTTACTCCGATGGTAGACCTTGGTTTTCTTTTGATTACTTTCTTTATTTTTACTACAACGATGAGTCAAGCTACAGCTATGAAGTTGTTTTTGCCAAAGGATACTGACAAACCGGAAGAGCAAAATAAAGCAAAGGAGAGCGGCGCTCTAACGTTATTATTAGGTAAAAACCATAATGTTTATTATTATGAAGGAACTCTTGATCCTTCCGCTTCTAATTTCAAAAGTAGTACTATGAAGCAAATCAGGAACGAAATCCTTACAAAGAAAAGATCCACTAATAAAGACGATCTCGTTATTGTTATTAAACCGGGTAGCGAGTCTACCTATAAAGATGTGGTAGACATTCTTGACGAAATGACTATTAACGACATATCTCGTTATGCTCTTGTAGATATTTCGGATGTGGAAGGGCAATTGGTTTCTATGAGTGATGCAAACGGCGCGGCAGGTAAATAAAAATATTTAATGTTACTAATGTTAATACCTAAAGCATAATTATAATAAAAATCTAACAAACATGGAAACTAATAAAATCATGAGCGCTGACTTTCTCGACATTCTGTTCGAGGGTAAGAATAAAGAGTACGGTGCTTACGAACTTAGAAAAACTTATAACCGAAGGATAACCATAGCTCTGGTTTCCATGCTGGCTATTTGTTTGTTGTTGTTCCTAACCCAAATATTGGCTAAGGATAATGACAATGATAAGAACAAGATAATCGTTCAGGATGTGCAATTAGAGGATATTAAAAAAGAGGAGAAGAAACCCGAACCTCCTCCTCCTCCTCCTCCTCCGCCAAAACCTGAACCTCCAAAAGTTGAGATAACAAAGTTTACCCCTCCTAAAATTGTAAAGGATGAGTTAGTAAAAGAACCACCTCCACCAGTTGAAAAATTGGAGGAGACAAAAATCGGAA
>JBBPZJ010000365.1:0-7858 GCA_038199395.1 Chitinophagales bacterium | reverse complement strand
GCTGATCAATATACCAGCTTCCTGAAGAAGGATTATCTACTGACCAATACCAGCTTGTTACATTACCTGGTGAACTTGCGTTTAACATCCAACCTTGATAACCATTATAACATGATCCATTTTGAGAATAAGAAATGTCTACAACGGGTGGTCCTAGAGAAATAGTTTTGTTTAGTGTAAATGCGCCGCAGGGTGTTGTAACATTCGCAGATAATGTGGTAGTTCCAGTACCAGTTGGTGTCACTGTACCAGTTTGATCTACCGTTGCTATATTGGAAGAAACAGTCCAGAATATAGTGGAACCGGCAGGTAAATTAGGTACCGTATAATTTTCATTGCTGGAACAAAGGGAACTGTTCCCTGTGATAGCGTATCCGTTACTACAAGCAATCGGATCAACTACAAGTATGGGCCAGGTATGGGCCTCTGTAATTGTCACATAAGCTATATTACTAGATACATCATCCAACCATGCCCGCGCAATTGAGATACTTACGTATGAACCTCTTGGAAACCTAGCTAAATCTGCCTGAGGGATTGTATAATTACCATTGTCGTCAACCCTATAAACCAGGTCGTCAATTGAACTCGGCATACTAGCGTCGTAGTATTGAGAAAGGCCTTTGTTGTAAGAAATTTGAATCTGTACCTTACCATATTGGTTATTCGGATCCGGTTGCCAGGTTAAAGAATAATTAGCAGCTCTGTCTACAACGGTTTTCGGTAAGGACATTGTGGAGGGAAAAAATTCTTTTGGAACAACCATTATTTCTGTTGCGGTTCGTGTATTGGTTCCGTTATCAATAATTTGTGCTGCTACACTACTTCCAAAAAGAGCTTTCCCATCGGATAAGGGATAAGTATAATGATATAAATTATTGTTGTCCGGATTTATTGTAACGTTTCCAATTATTAAGTTTCCGGCATTTACAGCCACTCCATTTTCCACAATTTTTCCAAATGCTTCTGTCGAATAAGAATTATCTCTATCAAGTGGGTCCATCGTATAAGAACTAACAATTGCCACATAACTATCATTCTGTGTGCCTGTAAGTATCTTGCTTATGATACTTTCATCAAATTGAGCACTTCTTTTATACCCCTTACTTTTTGTCCAATTAGCAGAAGCCTTTGTCGGACTAGCAAAAGCCTTTGTCTGATCAGGAGAAGTCTGTCTGAACAAAGATGCTTTTTCTGCGAATGGTAGCATCTTGCCGAAACAATAAATACAAAAAACGGTTATAAATAAGATTAAGATTTGGCTTTTATATTTCATGATTTATATTTTTGAGGTATTATAGAACGGGGCAACCACAAGTGTTACTAACATTTGGCATTTGCTTAGGACGACCGAAATTATTAGTTGTTGAATAACTCTGCACCTGAATCGTCCTACTCCATTGGGGATGAGCGGCACGATACTGTTGAGGATTAGTATTAGCTATAGGAGTAACCAGACATTGCTGTGTAGTTTCCTCTGGGCTTCCATGCCCCCTGCGCATTCAGAACAATTAACACCCTGGATTGTTACTTCAATAGCTGCAGCAGTACCGTTATTAGGCAATTTTGCGACCATTGTTATCGGAAAAGGAGTGGTATTTGGATTAACCGTGATAACTTGCGGGTCACCAAGAGGCACTAGTCTTTGACCATTAAAAATATATGTTTTAAGGTTTATTACTACTGAAATCTTGTCAGTAGAAGCCCCTGGTTGTTGATGGCGCAAATAACAGCTGTTAAAACCCTCAGGTTCTGAAATGATAATATTAGAATCTGCTGTTGTAGGGACGTTTGTTATCATTCTACAATTAAAAAAACAGAACATTAGTACAACTAAACCAAGGTAATTTTTTTTTGTCATGTTAAAGTTTTTGAGTTTAATGATTTTTTATGAGTATCCCATGATAGCTCAACTCCTATTCTAAATGTCTCGGCTCTTGTGTCTGTCTATCTTTCAAGGAAATAGACGTAAGTATTACCGCTTCCCGTTCAACTCCTAATCTATTTCTTTATATTTAAGGGTAAAAAATCGAAGCATTAATAACGGTTGCTATCAGGAAAGTAGCTACAGTAACTGGATTTTCTATAAAAAATAATGATGATCAAAATGAGCGTAAATACCGGTCTGCAAACTTGGACGAAGATTAGGGTTTACAGAGTAATTTAATTGGGCAGCAAATTAAAATAAGAGTGGTTGAAATTTTTTCTTGAAAAATATACCATTTGTACAAGTTTAATATTAGATTGAGATGTCCTCAATTAACTCTACTATTGCGTTTAAGCTTATTCAAGATATTTGGTTCGAACGTATTACTCAAGTCACCATTGCATTGCATTTAGCCTATTGTTGTATTTAACCTAAAAAGTGACCCCCACTGCTAAAAAAATTTGATCTTTAAATGCCTTCAACCGTATCATCTCCACTTCGCTATTTAGGCCAGGGATAGGTGGAGGTGGTACATATCGATGAAGCCAGATATTTTCCTCATGCTCGAAACCACATTTGTAATAAAAGGATGATAGTTTAGCTGTTTCAGCCAGCCTTATTTCAAGTGATAAAATTGGCCCTCCTTTTTTCTCAGTAAATGATCCATCAAAAGTTTCAATCTTCCAGCCTCCGTTAAGTTCATGCCCTGCTGCAAAGTTCACAAATACACCCATCTTTTCTTTGATTTTGAAAGCCTTAACTTCTGCCATAACCTGCAACGGAATAACATAGATAAGGGGCTGTCCGCCAGGATTATACTCCCGATAATGGACCTCAAACCCTGTTCTTATTCCTGCTGCGAGCAACGGAGATAACAACTTTTTTATTCCTGCCCTTAATCTGGCTGAAGGGTATTTATATTTTTCATGATAAAGATAGGAAATTGCGAAAGGATTGACGCTCGATTCCCACAACCGCATTTTTTCTTTGCCCACCGATATTGAGCTTCCTACTTCAACGTCCATAGTTAGTCTACCAACAAGTTGAGCATTGCTTTCTTCAAGTGTAAAAAGCAGGATTAAGATTAGAATAAAGGAACACCTCATAAAATTGCTGTTAACGAATTTCGATCCTTTAAGACCAATGAAAGTAATGACTTCCATAGTTCTGGTTTAAAAATTTAAGCATTTTTAGATGAGACAGTAATATTAGGCTATCTTTTTATATATCAAACAGTAATTTCGTTCATGAATTTCAAACTCTTTGCATCCGTCGTATAATATTGATGCAGCTATTTGGCCTGCGAGGCTTTTTAAATTGTGTCTGAAAAAAGTAACATTTGGAACAACCACTAGTCCCCCGCTCGTTTAAGTGTTCCGAAGGACACTTAAATGGAAAAGAAAAAGCAGGACTGCGTCCGGTGAAGTTTAAACGATTTCCAGATCTATTTTACCTTTCTCATTTGTACAATAATCAATTGCACTGCTATACTTGTAGCGCCGCGTTTCATAAACAATACCGGCTCTTACTGGATTTTCATGAACATAATTCAGCTTTTGTCTTAATGTCTCATAACCATACAACTCTACCGGATGATTGTCCTGTTGCCAAAATTGAAAGTACTTATTATTGCTGTTCTTTTCACCGGCCCTTTTAAATCCCGCCAGAAGTCGGGACAAGCTATCCGTAGCATCCAGTCTTTTCTGCTTTCAAATGCATTTTGCCGAATGGCTTCTTCAATCTTTTTACTTGTAAATTTCTTTAAATCACGCATTGTATCTGCCAACTGAAATTGAGGCTTACTACGTGCAATTAAATGAACATGATTGCTCATGATTACCCAGCCATTGATTGTATGTGTGGCTTTGGTAAGCTTATCTTTCTTACAGGATAAAGACATGCCTACTGTATAAGCTGTAAAAAAATATCAGTATCCATTTTTTGTTTTCATTATTAAGATTTTAGTAATTGACTCTTTAATTCATGGTTATATTCATGCAAAGTGTGGTGGGGCATGCACTCTATATAAAAAGTAGCAAGATTTGTATGATATCTCAATGAAGAGTGAGATGTAAGCGGACGAAGTTTTCATAAGCAGGAATATTGTATGAAATGTACAATTGTTTTTCCGCTTTTCAAAATATTTAAGGCATTTATTATTGCTTTTTTAGTAAAAATGCGAACTATTTTGAAAGTGAGAGGAATCACCAAATGGGTAAAAAAAAAGGAAGCAATTTGCTTAACTCTGTTAGATACAATTACATCAAAGTTTTTCTTATGAGCATTAATGCCGGGTCATAAGAAAATCTGAACGGAGCAAAGCTTATTTTTGAAAACTTTCCCTCTTATGCACCCTAAAAATCTGTCAATTGCTGACTTTACCTATAATCTGCCTACTGAACGGATAGCAAAATATCCTTTTGAGGATAGAGATAGCAGTAAGTTGCTGGTGTATAAAAGTGGGAAGATTTCAACTTCCACTTATCAAAGCCTGGATCAATTTCTTCCCGAAGACACTTTATTGATGTTTAACAATACCAAGGTGGTAGAAGCCCGGTTGCTCTTTCAAAAGCCAACTGGCGGGGTAATTGAAATTTTTTGCCTGGAGCCAGGCGATGAATATGCAGACATTACCTCGGCAATGCTGCAAAAAGCAAGCGTAAGGTGGAAATGTCTTGTAGGTGGAGCAAGCAAATGGAAACACGGAATGAGGCTACAAAAAGTTATCACCACGAAAGAAGGAGAGATTATGTTGAAGGCGAGTATTGTAGGAAGGCTCGGCGATTCTTTTATAATTGAATTAAGCTGGCAGCCTGAAGATCGTTCATTTGCTGATGTGCTGCATATTGCCGGATTCATTCCATTACCCCCGTATTTGCATCGTGATGTAGAAGAGGACGACAAAAACACGTACCAGACGATTTATGCTAAATACGACGGTTCAGTTGCTGCTCCGACAGCCGGACTGCATTTCACAAATACAGTTTTCGAAAAACTGGCCGCAAAAAATATTCAAAAAGAATTTGTAACGCTGCATGTCGGGGCAGGTACATTTAAACCTGTTAAGGCTGAAACAATGGATAAACATGAGATGCATGCAGAGTTTATGGATGTATCTGCTGAAGCAATTCAAAACCTGATTGATTATTGTAACAAAACTGTTGTAGCGGTCGGTACCACTTCTTTGCGTACCATTGAAAGTCTTTATTGGATAGGCGTAAAAGTTATAACAGAGCCGGAGATTAAAATTGATCAAATTTCCATAGATCAATGGGAGCCATATAAAAGCGAATGGGTTCAAATAAAAACTGAAGATGCACTAAAAAGCCTGTTAGCATGGATGCAAAAAAGGGGGCTGAAAAGGATAATCACAAAGACACAAATTCTGATTGCACCTGGGTATGAGCTAAAAGTAGCCAGGGGAATAATTACCAACTTTCATCAACCGCAATCTACTTTATTGCTACTTATTGCAGCAATTGTAGGAGAGGCGTGGAGAGACCTTTATTCATATGCGCTGGAAAACGACTTTCGCTTTCTAAGCTACGGAGATGGTTGTTTGTTATGGAATGAGCGTTCGAGACATACATTGTAAAAACGAGCACAACTTCTTTAAAAAGCACACTTTAATTGTCTTCTGCCTGCGCTGTTTGCTGTTCTTTCTCTGCCGAATACAAAACCGAGTTTAACGGATAACGACATGTAAGCGTCGTTGTTTTGCGAATGTCCTCTAAAGATTGGAATTGAACCATCGAGACTCCTGTTGAACAATGCTTTTGCAGTAGCTGCATCAGCAGGCGAAAGGTACTTCGCAAATAAAGATGGATCTATGTATTCCTTAGTGCTTGCATCATCAAGATAATCGGTAAAAAGCCGGCGATGAATGAATTCGACTCGTACATTAAAAAGGTCATTCATTTCGTACCTTATTCCCATACCAAGTGGTATGTTGAATTGAGAAAGTTTATAAGGCTTGCGGTCGGGATATTCGTCGAAGCCTTGTCCTTCAGTATGCAAAGGTTGCAAATCAACAACTTGTCCGTTAAGGGTTGTCTGAGGATTAAAATGAAACCATCCTACTCCCGCTATTATATACGGTGAGACAGAGGGCGCCAGTTCAAAGTTTAGAAGTTGGAGCGGATGAAATTCTGTTGTTAACGTGATCTCCGAAATGTTGCTTCTAAAGCTTAGGTTCCTGATGTTCTTGGAAACAAGGTTATTCGTTTTTCCTGTTATAGTACTGTCTGCTGCTTCTACCTTGCCCAATGTACCTTCGATTCTTGCCGCAATAATTCCCTGGTAAGTTACTGAGGCATAAATGCTCTTACTAAAATGATTATTTTTTTTATTGATTTCGTTAAAATACGCAGCGTTATCCGTATTGGCTCCCCCAATATCAGTTATACAGTTTATTGCTCCGGCGCCTATACCGACTTCATAAAGAAAATCTGTATTATAATATTTGTCATTGTAATAATAGTATTGGCTGTATAAATCTTTTGTAAGAAAATTAGTGATAGCCAATAAAAGAATGATTTTTAGGGGGTTCATAAAAACAAAAATTTCTATCGTACTTAAAAGAACGATTTTTCTAAACTTTTATTAGCCTTGAAGCCTATTTCTTCAATAAATTAAAATACTTGCAGGCCGGCTTCAGTCCACATTCTTCGCATTTGGGTGTTCTTGCCACACATATATATCTACCATGTAATATAAGCCAGTGGTGAGCTACATATATTAATTGTTTAGGTATATGTTTTATTAATTGTTTTTCTGTAGATAAAGGAGTCTTTGCATTGTTTGTGAGACCAATACGTGCCGCTACTCTAAATACATGAGTGTCAACAGCCATATTGGGCTGGTTATCTATTACAGATGTAATTACATTGGCTGTTTTGCGCCCCACGCCCGGTAGTTGCATCAGTTCTTCAACCGTCAATGGTATCTCGCCTCCAAATTTCTCCAAAACCATCTTAGCAAGCCCGATTAAGTGACGGGTTTTATTACCAGGATATGATATGCTTTTAATGATGCTAAAAAGCGCTTCGTATTCTGCCTCTGCAAGTTTTGCAATAGTAGGATATTTGGCAAATAAAGCGGGTGTAGTTAAGTTAACTCTCTTATCTGTGCATTGCGCTGACAGAACAACCGCCACTAGTAACTGATAAGAATTCTCGTATAGCAGCTCAGTTTCTGCATTTGGTGCGTGCTCTAAAAAATATGAAATAACAAACCCGTATCTCTCCTTCTTAGTCATAGTCTAAGAACAAAGATACGGGTTGGCATAATTTGTAAGAGAGAGTGGATGTTTACTGTTCTACTACTGATGTTTTTCTAGCATAATTTAAAATAGCCATTACCGTCTCTTCTCTTGGACTTGTAATAACGGTATCTAATTGTTGCATAGACTCTTTTAATGCATCAAGTTTTTCTTTTAAATGCCAGTCAGTATCCAATTCCTTCTCTATTGCATGTGTTTTTTCTGGTGATGTTTCTCGATACACATACTGTATCAGTTCCTCTGTTGTGTAATGTGGCATGCTTAAAGAAGTATTTTCCGGTTTATATTTTGTTGCCTTGTATTAAAAACGGCTTTAGAGGTTAAATATTGTTCTACCATCATTTTTTTTCCGTTGTGCTATCGTCTGTTATAAAAATTTGTTCATTTACTTTTTTCAGATAAAACTTTTCTCTTGCGAATTTTTCCAGAATAGCAGGGTTATTATTCAGCTCCAATAAGTCTTTTTTTGTAGAGACTATTTCTTTTTCGTAAAAAGCTTTACTAACCTCTAATTTTTGAAGTTCATGCTTTCTGTCCCATTGCGTCAATAAATCATTACGGTCGAAAAATGCGAGCCATATAACAAAAACGATGACTGCAGAAATGTATTTATTTCTTAAAACGTTTAAAATGCTTCTAAATCTTTTAAT
>JBBPZJ010000364.1:0-2153 GCA_038199395.1 Chitinophagales bacterium | reverse complement strand
CATATTTTTTACTACTTGCATCAACCGCCTTTGGTAAAAAGGGAACGACAACGGATGCCGCGGTTATTTTTTGTAAAAAGTCACGACGTGAATTCATAAACGTATTTTTAGATTAAAGTAAGCATAAAGTAAATAAGAAATTACAAGATATGTACAATATTAAACGAAAAGCATCCCACGACTGTTTCCCTTATAATTAATCCCTAATGTTCGTAAAGTAGTTGAATGACGGGTCTGTTTTACAGGCATAGTATTATGTTGCCAGTTTGTTCGGGCTAGCGGTGGTATTGTATAAAGCGAACTTCGTCTTTTTCGGAAACGAAATTATGACGCCCGTCCTTGTTGTGTTTTGTCTTCGGGATGTAAACGAAATGTACAGTCTGCCGTAAGTGAAATGCCTTCTATAATTCAAAAGATGGAGCATCGCGGTGCCAATTGATAACTGAGCTTACCGGGTATTCTGTTATTAATAATTCTACAAATAAGCCTGCTGCCAAAGACAAATGCTTAGTTACTTTGGCTATTAAAAAATAAAATGTTGCCGGAATGTCTTTTCCTCTTGTAAAAGCTCGATTATCGAAACTATAGTCGTAATCAGCTCGCTACTTTTCGATTTACTTTAAATCCCTGAAAGTTGGAATTTTGCAAATCAATCTTTGAAAGTTCCTCACATAAATAAAATAGTTCTCTACATCTTCATTTATAAAGTCAGAGACATAAAAAAACCCCTCAGGAAAAACAGGTTCAATAGGAAACAAGGTGTTCATCAAATTACATTAAACAAAATCTTCGCCATGAACAAGTAACATTATAAATTATATTATTAGAATTTATACTTGTAAGAAGTTGATGACAATTCTTTGTTTTACTCGATCAAGAATGTTTAAAAGAAGGAGTATCAGCTATTAAATTTTAGATATATTTGACCGATATGAACAGTAGACTCTCTTTTAAAGCAATACATTTATTGCCGGTATTATTATTTTTTGCTTCTGCTTGTAGCCAGGCTCCCGCAGGCACTGAAAAGAAAGCTGAGATTAAAAATGACAGCAACCAAACTATAGCAAACGCACCGACAAGGAAACCCCTTGATACGGCAGCCTATGAAAGAATAATAAAAGATTTGACCAATAATGATACAACGGGAAAGTGGCCTGCTAAAGCGCCTTATCCTTTACCGGGCGCTATATTGCCTTTTAATAGAATTGTGGCTTTTTATGGAAATTTGTTTTCAAAGAAAATGGGAATTTTAGGTGAACTGCCTAAGAAAGAAATGCTTGCAAAACTGAAAGGCGAAGTAGCTAAATGGCAGGCAGCAGACACTTCTATTCCCGTTATTCCGGCGTTGCATTATATTGCAGTTACTGCTCAGGGTGCACCGGGTAAAGATAACATGTATCGTTATAGAATGCCTTTTAAACAAATCGATACAATCGTCAGTTGGGCGAAAGAAATTAATGCACAGGTTTTTGTAGATATACAGGTTGCGCATAGCTCAGTAAGAACAGAAGTTCCTTTGCTGGAAGCATATTTGAAAATGCCCAATGTGCATCTTGGTATTGATCCGGAATTTTCATTAAAAAATGGAGAAGTACCAGGGTCTAAAATTGGAACATTTAATCCGGACGATATTAATAGTGTTATTGATTTTCTGGCAGACTTAGTAAAGAAAAACAATCTTCCTCCTAAGATCTTGATTGTGCACCGGTTTACGCAGGGAATGGTTACAGGCTTCGAGCAAATTAAAAAAGTCCCGGAGGTACAAATTGTAATGGATATGGATGGCTGGGGACCAAAATTTCTTAAAAGGTCTACGTATCTGCGCTACATTAAGAAAGAACCTGTACAATTTACCGGTTTCAAGCTTTTTTATCATAACGATACTAAAACCGGAGCGAATCAATTATACACTCCAAAGGAGTTATTGCAGTTTACTCCAAAGCCAATTTATATTCAGTACCAGTAAGGTTGGTATTCTTGGAAATAATTTCAGAAAATTCGTGGGACCTCGCATGAGTTTTTTGTATTTGGAACTCTTTAGGAAAAAAAGGTCAGATGTAATACAGACAAACCCATAAAGCGTGCTTTATCGCTTTCATTCCAAATAATTTTTACCGAGTTCTAAAGTACTAAAATTTCACTTGCTGGAAGTG
>JBBPZJ010000363.1:0-14501 GCA_038199395.1 Chitinophagales bacterium | reverse complement strand
TCGTAAGCCCGAATGTTTGCCGCCAGCTTCCTTCAGATTCGCAGTCGCCCACGACACCCTTGCTCTTGGCTAATACTCCCTACTGTAAAGCGTATTCGGGACTTGCACCCTATAGCTGATATGCCTGCCTGACGCACAAAATAGGCCAATTATAGTAATTGACAAACAAAGTCAAATAGACATAAAATAAACGCAGAGAGGGTTATAGCAGTTACTTCATTCGTTCAACATATATTTTTCTATCCCTTCGGCAGGGTGCCATTTGTTTTTCGGTTCATAATAATGCCACAAGAGCGCTGAAACTTTTCTTATCAAGGTCCACGCTTCGTTATCAGGTTTCCAGCTTTGATCTTTTAAGTTCTTTGTGATGACGCTAAAAACATAATCTGTATGTGGAGCATGTACAAGTACAGTTTCAGAACGAGAATCATCTACTGCTCCAGACTTTGCCAATGTTTTTATATAAGGCGGTATCTCTGATAAAGCTGTCTCATCCCAGTAAATCTTACCTAGATTACGAGCCATGCGCTCACTAGCTGCTTTCGAAACTGCTTCACCTCGCTCTATTAATGTAAATAACCTGCACATCTCTCGGGGAGTTGAGACTCCCCACCCGTATATTTTTCGTATTGCCTCACGGCCTGCTACCCGGGAGTTTACCCTTGTGTTTTCAAATCCATTCTGTGCAAGCCACGCATTTATATATTCTCCACCAACCAGTTTTTGCAGCCATAAGCTAGCCGTGTTATCACTCATTGTGATCATCAACAATGCGACTTTGCTTAACTGTATCGTATCATTGTTTTTAAATGAACCTAAAATGTCTTCACCGGCATATAGAAGAGAATCTTTGTAAGCTAGCTTCTGGTTATATTGTAGTTCACCTTTTTCTATTTTATCCATCAGACCGCATAGTATGCTAACTTTTATCATGCTAGCCGTTGGAAACAATGAATCGGCATTGATGGCGATTTCTTTTCCTGTTTTCAAGTCTTGCACATAAATGCCGGCCTCCCCGTTGAAATCTTTGACAAGCTCCTGAAGCAGACTGGTAAGTTTTTTGTCACTTTGCGCAGAAGTAGCTGAAGTAAATAGTAAAAGAAATGCCATCAACAGAAATTGTACGCTTATAGTTTTCGGCTTGCAAACGGGTAAAGTACTTAATTTTATGATTTTAGACATAGCATTTGTTTAATAATAAAAAACAATCGAATCCATTGAAACGAGAGAATGTTTCGAAGTTAAGTCAGTGCATAGTTCGAATGAAATTCTTAATTTCCATTAATTTCAATTCAATTTAAATAAATATATTTTACCAGGTAGGCATACAAGGAGAACTGCCCTTTAATTAACTGAAAAAACACTTACATATATAACATGGATCCTTTTAAAATTCTCTTTCTTGACATTGGCGGAGTACTTCTTACAAATGGCTGGGGCCACGATTCAAGGGAAAAAGCTGCAAAAGAATTTGGGTTTGATTTTATGGAAATGGAAGCATTGCACAACTTCATTTTCAACGTCTACGAGATCGGAAGAATAACATTAGATGAATATCTTGACATTGTGGTTTTTAATAAACCGAGAGTTTTTACAAGGGAAGATTTTAAGACGTTTATGTTTTCAAGATCGTTGGAGTTGCCGGGAACGCTACAGTGGCTCAAAGAATTTAAAAAAGCAAATAATCAGGTAAAGATTGTATCAATTAATAATGAAGGTAGGGAGTTGAACGAGTACCGGGTTAAAAAATTCCAGCTTCACGACTGCTTCGATGGGTTTATTTCATCGTGCGAAGTAGGTATGCGTAAACCTGATCCTGGTATTTTTCTTTTAGCTATGGGTGTAGTACAGGCGGCGCCTTCTGAGTGTATTTATTTTGATGACCGCATTTATTTGGTAGATGCAGCCAAAAGACTTGGCATAAGAGGATACCAACACCAGCAATTTGAAACTACTAAAGAGATAACTGAAGGGTTGTTGTAGTAAGATAAAACACACTTGTATTGAATCAATACAAGTGTTACTGTGGAATTGAAAAACGGTATTAAGACAAGCCAAACAGGTGCGACTACGCTTCCTTTTCTTTGACTAGTTTTTCTTGCTTAAACTGTATGAATAACTTAAAGCTCTTTATGTCTCTGTCTTTTTCAGTTTTACTTTTTGACGCAAAAGACATATTATTTCTAAGCGCGCTGAGTAGTTGATTTAATATTGATACAGAAGAAATTTTCTCGAGATTAGGAACAAGTAAAATTTTATCAATTAAATTCATGGCAATAAGGCTGTCGCGCCAGTTCAATTTATGGTTTGCTTTCAACCAATTTTCAAAATCCTGAAACTTATCCATCTTGCGTTAAATTAATTTATTGTACGAAAATAACTTATAAAGTGCTTTGAAGTCAATACACAGGCATTGAGAGATGTATAAATCAAAAAAGTACTCAATTTATATCTCCTGTTTCAATTCATATAATGCAGATGTAATGCAGCAAAAGATATTTTATTTATATAAGTTAATTTTTCTCTTTTTAGAAAGAATGAGTAGAAAAGATTATTCGTTCAAAAACAAACCCGAACAAATCAATCGTCTTAAGCGAATCAAGGTTTGCAAATTCTGTGGTCACAACTGGAAATATGTCAATCTAGACTTTACACTACTAATTCATTTTTTATCAGGCAATTGTAGCGATTATCCTAAGCAGTTAAGGCACCTGTAGTTCTTTCTTCTACCCCATTTACTTTCCTATGCTTCTACTGTAAATATAAATTATTTTCCGTCGAAATCCAAAAACCAAACGACTACACCGCTAAAATTGAATTACAAAAACTTATAATAATGGCGTGGGAATAAATATTTCTTTTAAATTCAATATCTTAAACCTTTACAATATGAGTTTGTACCGAACAGCTATTAAAAAGTTTGCTAAGAAATCGACGTTTTTTGTAACAGCCGCTGCTTTTACAGCTATTTGTACTTCTTATACAGTTTTCGACAATGCGAATTTTTCGGGCGATTGGCGTTGAATGAGCAAAAAAGTGAATTGGGTGATTTCGGGGCAGGCCTGCACCCAAAAAATTAAAAGTTACTCAAACTACAGATGCATTAATTGCAGACAAAACATCTTCCTCTAATGGAGAATAAAGAAAAACAACAGAAAAAATTACGCTCGACGGAAAAGAATCTGAGAATACGGTCTTTGGTAATTCGAAAAAGAAATCAACCGCCAAGTGGGCTGATGATGGGGGAAGCTGTCAGTCAGTTCTAACACTGCATTCGAAAGAAACGGAGAAACAATGGAAATTAAAGGAACTGCAAATTGGAAGCTGTTAGATGGAGGTAAAACACTTTCTATAGAATCTACTTCTGTATCAACAAGAGGAACATTTACAGTGAAAGCATTTATGAAAAAAGTTGACGAAATGAAATATTGCTTCCTTTTCGATGTTTCATGTCTCATAAAAAGAAGAAAGGCTTCTCATCGCAGAAGCCTTTCTTTTGTGCATTAACCTTGTAATATGCCTTTTTATAATTAAAATTCTATCAGCCGTTTAAACAAATTAGTTTTCAATTAGTAAATTAAACCTGTCTCTCAAAGACACCCATTCTGTTAACAATCGATAGGGAAAATTTGACATTTGCAAAAGTTCATCAATCGAAATTTTAAAAAGATTTTGAATGGAAGTAATTTCATTGGCTTCCATAAACTTATGCATTTCTCTGCTGCAAAAAAGAAATCTCGAATTTTTGACCATAGAATAGAATTTACAATAACAGAAACGAATGAAGCTTGCGAATTATTGCCGCCCTTAGAAGCGCATCAATTTACCTTTGGCTTAAATTATCCTGAAACTATTACCACCGAAATACGTTCGCGCAATGCTACTATATTTCTTAGAAAAACGTAAGTAAAAAACCTCCGAACAAGCGGAGGTTTTTGGTTTAGGGTGATAGGAAGCTGAATGTTTTTTATTTATAATGCAGACTATCTTATCATTACAATGCGATGTGTTTTTCTGCCATTATTTTTTTCATGTTTGATAAACCGTAACGCATACGACCTAAAGCTGTATTAATGCTGCAATTTGTCATCACAGCAATTTCTTTAAAACTAAGATCCGCAAAATGCCTCAGCACGATTACTTCTCTTTGTTCTTCCGGCAGCAAATCGAGGATCTGACGGATTTTCTCATGGCTTTGATGTTTCATAATTGCCTTGTCAGCTCCGTCTTCCTTTACATTAATGAGTTCGAAAATGTCCTGGTCGTCGCTGGTTGTAATAGTCGGAGTACGCTTAACTTTTCTAAAATGATCAACACATAAATTGTGAGCGATACGCATTGCCCACGGCAAAAATTTACCTTCTTCGTTGTAACGATTGTTACGCAGTGTATCAATGATCTTGATAAAAACGTCCTGAAAAAGATCTTCAGCCAGGTACTTGTCTTTCACTAAAACATTGATAGAAGTAAATATTTTTTCCTTATGACGGTTGATCAATACTTCAAGAGCATTGTTTTTGCCTTCCTGAAAAAATTTTACCAGTTGATTGTCTGTTGCTTGTGAGTAAATGTTCATGGTTTAGTTTTCGTTTAGGATGATGGATAATTTTTTTATAGGATATTGGATTTGTCAACTTTGATCCGGGAAGCCTTCCCTTTTTTGGATCGTTGTTAATAACACTACGAAGAACGATAATTATGTAGGTAAGAAATGAGTTTACGAGATAAAAGGATATCCGTAAAAGACACATTCCCAAATTGACGCTATTTCTCTTACCTGGGATTGTGTAGAATATTGAGACTTGCAGGACTATTATAGGAATAGCTAGGCGAAACTTTTATGCTTCGTCGCCTCGTAAAACTTGGGTTAAATTGATATCTCACGCATACAAGCTGAAGCTCAGAAAGAGAAAGCAAATGCAAGAGTATGCAAGGCAAGGCAAGGCAAGAAAATCAAGTTGCGTTATAAGCAGAAATGACAGGCTGTTTATTTATGTAGGAATAAATCAATGCTCCTTTATTGATAACTTTCCCACCATCTGGAATTATAAGGTTCATCACTGATATCTCGTGTTTGGCCGGGTCGGGGTAGAAATAGTGGCACTCCGTTTATTTCAGCAGCTTTTATTACCCGCTCCACCGGTTCTTTCCATGGGTGGAAAGCGAGATTAAAAGTTCCCCAATGAATAGGCATCAAAAGTTTTCCTTTCAAGTCAATATTTGCTTTTACTGCATTTTCAGGCCCCATATAAAGTTTTTTGTGAAGTGGTTTAAGACCTTCGCCAACTTTCAAGTCAATATTTGCTTTTACTGCATTTTCAGGCCCCATATGTATACTTTCCCACTCTTTATTGTATGCCCCACTGTCGAGCATAGCCAGGTCGAAGGGGCCGAGTTCATCCCCTATTTTTTTAAAGCCGTTATAATACCCGGAATCCGCTCCGAAATACACGTTGTGCAAAGGTCCTTTTATAGCAAACGAACCCCATAAAGTCGAAAAGCGATCACTCATCCACCTGCCGGAAAAATGTCTTGATGGTAGTGCTGTGATTGTAAATCCGCCATTTAATTCTTTTTGCTGCCACCAGTCGAGTTCTGTTATAAGCGTTCTATCCGCACCCCATTTAATAAATCTCTTACCCACACCAAGCATTGTTATTACCGGAATTTTTTTGGATAAAAGATAAAGAATAGAATGTTTGTCAAGATGATCATAATGATCGTGTGACAAAAGAATATAATCAATGACAGGTAAATCGTCTATTGGAATTGGGTTATCAAAAAATCGCTTTGGTCCAACAGCAGTAAAAGGTGACGCCCTTTTATACCAAAGTGGATCGGTAAGAAAACGCTTACCATCTATCTCTATTAAACTAGATGAATGGCCGAGCCATGTTACTCGCAAAGCGTCAGCAGATAAATCATTTATGGTATCGAGGTTAGCTTTTGCCAATTGCACATTGCTTTCTCCCGGCTTATTGCTCATTGCCGATTGCTTATTTGTTTCTTTTCTTTCTAAATGCTTTTGAAAGGGCTAAGGGGCGTAGATGGTTCCCGATTAGGATGCTTTTGCATATACATTCTCATTATTCTTGCAAAAGCACCCCTGCCCATAACGTCTGTTGGAACAGGATTTAAGAAAATCTTTCCATTAAAATGATCTGAAGTGTAGGACATAAATAAAGATAACAGGAGTAAGCATATCCTTCAAAAGATTTATCAAAACAGCGGGGGAATGATAATCAAAAAAAACCAGCAGGATAATGATCGCTTACTTTGCATTTATTATAAATAAAACCAGTGCTGTTAGCAGGAGTGGTTAATATAAGTCTTTGATATTGTCAAATTGTCTTAGCTTTCTTGCTGGTATTAATTTTGAAAATAATGATTTTGAATTAAAAAAGATTAAAAACGAATTGTTGCCTAAAAAAAGGAAATGATTTTTTAATAAACCCAACATTGAAGAATGGAGTATGTAGATTATTATAAAATACTTGGATTAGACAAAAATGCAAGTGACGACGATGTTAAAAAGGCATACCGGAAACTTGCCAGAAAGTATCATCCCGATCTTAATCCTGACAATAAAGAAGCAAATAAGAAATTTCAGCAAATTAATGAAGCAAATGAGGTGCTGAGTGATGCTGAAAAAAGAAAGAAATACGATAAATACGGAGCGGATTGGAAACATGGAGAAGAATTTGAGAAAGCCAGACAATCGCAACGGCAGCAACAATACAGCCATAGCGGAAGCGCCAATTCAGGAGGCATGGGTGACGAAGATTTCTCGGATTTTTTTGCCTCTATGTTTGGACGCTCACAAGGCGGCGGAAGTAGAAATCAGGCCAGGTTTAGAGGGCAGGATTATAATGCCGAATTGCATTTAACACTGAACGACGCTTATATTACCCACAAGCAAACACTAACTGTTAATGGGAAAAATATCAGAATTACGATACCTGCAGGTGTAGAAGATGGACAGGTGATAAAACTTACAGGTCATGGAGGTGAAGGCATTAACGGAGGGCCCAATGGCGATTTATATATAACTTTCATTATTGCCCCTCATCCTGTTTTTAAGAGATCGGGTAACGATCTGCATACTACTGTTGACATTGACCTATATACCGCAATACTAGGTGGAGAGGTAATGCTAGACACTTTATCAGGCAAAATAAAATTGAAAGTAATTGCTGAAACACAAAACGGCACCAAAATTAGACTAAAGGGTAAAGGGTTTCCCGTATATAAAAGTGAAGGGCAGTTTGGAGACCTGTATGTAACTTATGCTGTAAAAATTCCCACGAACCTTACAGAAAGGCAAAAAGAACTTTTCAGGGAACTATCAAAATCTTAATTTGTAAAAAGCAGTGTTTTATGCAAAAAGAAGAATTAATACTCGCACAGGAATTTTGCAGCTACTATGAAGTTGAATATTCTTTTATACATGATTTGGAAAGAGTTGGTCTTATAGAAATAATCTCTGCTGAAAAAGGCAGTTACATTCCTCACAGTCAGTTGCAGAAGCTGGAACAAATAATAAGGCTACATCACGATCTCAATATAAACCTCGAAGGAATCGATGCGATTGATCATCTTATAGAAAGAGTAAAAGATATGCAAAATGAAATTACGGGCTTGAGAAACAGGCTTAAGCTTTATGAGGATTTTGAATAATTTCAAACATTTAAAACAATACTTTTTCTCATTTTAATTTAAACTTAAGCGTTTTTTCCCCATAAAATTTTGTCAGCCATTTTCGTCAGGCTAATTTCGTGCTTTATCTCTTTCGCTAAACCGATATCAAAATGAAGAAGTATTTTTCTGAAAAGAACGCTTTGACTGTAATGGTAAGCCTGTTTTGTCTTGTAATGATGTTTATTGCCTTGATAAGCAAACGGTCTTATTGGGAAGCCTCAGCTTTTGCATTAGCATTTAGTTTTTCTATAGAAGTAGTGTGTCATAGAGCCAAAGAGAACAGGTAAGTGTTATTCCGCTCAAATTATTATAATTAAACCGGCTTATTGCCGGTTTTTCATTTTGCTTAACAATTCAAACTGACCGCACATTCTATTCCGCCTCTTGTTGTTTTGGTGAAGTTTTTTCTATTAAAATTTCTATAACCTATTAAAACAAACATTAACTGAAAAAGAATGATTAAACTATTTTAATAAAAAATGCTATATTCATTCATACTTCAAAAACCGGGTAAACAAGCATTGAAAAGACCGGTTTTAATACTGCCTAATGAAAAAAACACTATTTTTTTTTATTGTCTTACTCTGCATTGTTGCGAAAGTAAAAGCAGATCATATAACGGGTGGTGAAATTTATTATACCAGCACAATTGGCACAAACGGAACCAATACTTACCATGTTACTTTTAAATTATTCATGCGGTGTAATAGCGGAAGACAATTCAATAACCCCACGGTAGTATCTGTATTTGACAAAGGAACCAATCAACGAGTTACCGACATTAACGTAAACCTGACTTCGTCAGAAACCATTCAGATAACAAACCCTGATCCTTGTATTACCGATCCACCAAATGTATGCTACGTGGTAGGCTATTATAATTTTGTCCTTAACCTTCCCGCAACTGCAAACGGATATATTTTAGCAAGCCAGGTAAACTACAGGATACAAGGCATCAGTAACTTTCAAAGTTTTTATTCTAATATAGGCGCCACTTATTCCGCTGAGATACCAGGTATTCCTGCAGCGCAAAACAATAGTGCACAGTTTACCGGGAGTGATCTGGTTGTTGTTTGTGCCAATAACAGATTTTCGTATAGTTTCGGAGCTACAGACAAGGACGGCGACCAGCTTCGTTATTCCTTTTGTGAAGCGTACAGAAGCGGGATTGGTGGAAATAATGTAACACCCCCACCGCAGCCTCCATATCAACCAGTTCCCTACGGAAACGGATTTACTGAAAGCACCCCATTGGGCAATAATGTACAAATCAATGCTCAAACAGGCCTAATTACAGGCTTAGCACCATCTGCCGGAATTTACGTAGTTACTGTATGTGTGGAGGAAATACGAAATGGAGTAGTGATAGCAAGGCAGCGAAAAGATCTGCAAATTAACATTGCACCGTGCAACATTGCCGCCGCATTGCTGGAGCCTGAGTACATGCTATGCAAAGACAGCAAAACGATTTCACTGGTAAATCTTTCCGGCAGCCCTCTTATACGCACATCGTACTGGGAAATTACCAACAGAGCCGGCGAGGCAATTTTCTCTTCAAATAAATTGTCAGATAACTATACATTTGCAGATACCGGTCTTTATAAAATAAAACTTTCTATTAACCGGGGGCAGGCGTGCAGCGACTCTACCAGTTCGATAGCGAGAGTGTACCCCGGCTTTATTCCTGATTATGATTTTACCGGCATTTGTTTTAACAAACCTACCAGTTTTAAAGATCTGACAAAAACTGTGTATGGTAGTGTAAACTCATGGAGCTGGAAACTTGGCAATGGCGATTCCTCAAATAAACAAAATCCTGTATATACATATACTTCAAAAGGCAACAGGGCTGTAAAACTAGTGGTAACAAACACGCTAGGGTGCAGAGATGAAATTACAAAATCGGTGGCGATAGTGAGTGAACCACCGGTAAAACTTGCATTTAAAGACACGCTTATTTGTAAAGGAGATACTGTCACCTTAAAGGCCTCAGGAGTTGGAAATTTAACCTGGTACTTAAACAGCAATATTATCAATGCTAACTCACCCGTTTCTACTGTCACTCCATCAACAACCTCTTCATACATTGTAAACATTGATGATAACGGCTGCCTCAATCGTGATACAGTTTTAGTGCGCGTAACAGATAAAGTAACATTGAATGTAATGAACGACACTACTATCTGCCGTGGAGATACTATACAATTAAGACTACAATCCGATGCTTTTACCTACTCGTGGAACCCATCTGCGCAACTATCAAACTCCTCGGTTGCAAGCCCTTTGGCAGTTACAAATAACAAAACCACCTACACCGTAAAAGCCAATATCGGAGGTTGCTCTTCCATAGGTAACATTACAGTTTCTACGGTTCCCTACCCCTTAGCTAATGCAGGAAAAGACACGCTTGTCTGTTATAATACCGCAGCACAATTACAAGGCTCAACTGACGCCTCCACGGTTAAATGGTTTCCTGCAACAGGTCTTAGTAATACTGATATAACAAATCCTATTGCCAACCCCGGCACGACTACATCTTATACTTTGTCTGCCTACGATACCAAAGGTTGTCCAAAACCAGGCTTTGACACGGTCACTGTTACTGTGTTGCCTCCTATTCACGCTTTTGCCGGCCACGACACTGTGGCGGTATTGGAGCAGCCATTGCAGTTGTTAGCAACCGGGGGATTCGGTTATCTTTGGTCTCCCGGCACAGGCTTATCTGCTACAAACGTTGCAAATCCCATTGGCTTGTATAACGAGACTTTTAACCAGATCAGGTATAAGGTAGTAGTATTCAATGAAGCGAATTGCCGCGACTCAGCATTTGTTACAGTAAAAGTTTTCAATACAGCGCCGACAGTTTTTGTACCCACCGCATTCACACCCAATGGCGATGGGAAAAACGATGTTTTAAGGCCTATCGTTGTAGGAATGAAGCAGTTCGATCATTTTAGTGTTTATAACAGATGGGGCCAGCAAATTTTCACTACACAAACAAATGGCAAAGGATGGGACGGAACAATTAACAGCGTGCCCCAACCGGCGGGCACATATGTTTGGTGGGTAAGCGCAACAGATTATAAGGGTGCACCCTACTTCAAAAAAGGAACTGTAACGCTAATAAAGTAAGCCATTAAGAGATCTATTAGAAAGATTGGACATACATGTATAAAAATTAAAAGAGTAGCTATCAAAGCTAACTTTTCGTCTTTCGCACCTTCAAAAACACTCTTTTTCCATGTGATCTTAACCGCTTTATTCAGTTGTACATTACTTTCACTTCTACATCTTATTCTTATCCCTCTGATTTAAATTTTTATTTAACTCTTTGCTATAGAATTTGAAGGAAATTATGATTGAACAAAAAGCTCTACTACATACATTTACATATATGTAGTTGACGAATTGAATTAATATAACCTGAAGATAGTGAAACATAGAAAAAGCCCGAAAATATCAACATATTGCTTTTTTGCCCTTATTAATGTTTAATTTCGCCGTCTTTTCTAACAGCAAGAGGAGCATTTTTATTTATGAAAATAGAATTTATAAAAAACATACAGTTTACCAAACTGGTTAAAGCAGACGGTCAGTTGAGAGAATTTAATTTTAGAAAAATCAGCGGTTCAAAAGAAGGATTATTTTCTGTTGACGTTAGTGATGACAGGGGCAACCGCAAGATGTTTAAAATGGCAAAGACCGATAACCAGTGGAAAATTGTTGCAGAAGAAGCTTTGCCCGAGTGGATTTATAAAAACGAATCCATTTTTAATGAACTGATTGAAGAAGAGCTGAAAATTAACGGCTAATCTAAAGAAATTTGCAAATGAAAAGCTGCCCAGACGAACGGCTTTTTTTATGCAATAAAGTTGTTGTTACAACGAAATCGACCATCATTCATTCTAGTGCAAAATCTGAAAAGAATAGCGGGCATTGCTCCAAAACTTATCAAGGGCAATAATTGCTGGTTTTAAGAAAGAAATAAATACAGGCCAGTCAGCTTTGTTGAAAACGCTTACCTCATTTATTTGCCGGAAGATTCTGCTGATCGTTCTACCATCTTCGTCGCTCGTGTGTAAACTCCATATCCAGTTACTTCCCACACCGTTTTCGAACACTTTCTTCAATTGAATAAATTGCTCAAAGTATAACTCCTGCATGCCAAAATCGGGATGAACTATTTCAATTGCAACAAATGCTTTTTACTGTCTGCATCCATTTTAAATACAATATCTTTTTCTCCCGTTTTATAATTTATCCAATTAATCTTTTCCCCATCTGCTGATAGTACAGGTTTCATGTATCGGCCAAACGCAGTCCAAAATTCCTTTTTAAGTTTAGAAGCATCCTGTTTAGAAAACATATTGTTGACGGGTAAGCTGTTGCATTAAAATAATGATGCAACAAATAACGAGCGTACGCTGCAGAAGTAAGGCCAATCGATGATGCTATGGAAATATCGGACTTGTAAAAACAGCAATCTATACAAAAAGCAGCATCTGGAAAAATGCCGCTTTAAAGATTTAATTAGGAGAATTATCTTTTTAGAGCCTTAATAATTGCCAAAAACTCGTCTGCAATTAAAGATGCTCCGCCGACCAGACCTCCGTCAACATCCGGTTTACCAAATATTTCCTGTGCATTAGCCGCTTTCACGCTTCCGCCGTATAAAATAGAAATAGTGTCTGCTACTGCTTTGCCGTACTTGTTAGAAAGCACTGTCCGAATATGCGCATGCATTGCCTGCGCCTGCTCACTGGTAGCGGTTTTGCCTGTGCCAATGGCCCATATAGGTTCATATGCAATAACCACTTTTTGAATTTCTTCTGTTGATAAATCAAAAAGGCTCTCTTCAAGCTGCGTGTGCACAAAATTATTTTGCTGATTTACCTCTCTTACGGGAAGCGCTTCACCGCAACAGAAAATCGGAACAATATTTTCCTGAAGACACAGCTTCACTTTTTCTGCCAGAAACTCGTTGTTTTCATTGAAATATTCTCTTCTTTCACTATGGCCAATTATAACATGATCTACACCAATACTTTTCAACATTGTTACAGATGTTTCACCTGTAAAAGCTCCTGACTTTTTTGAATAAACATTTTGCGCAGCAATAAACATATTCTTTTGATCAGCCACTTTTTTTGCAGCAAACGTGAGATAAGGAGCGGGCACCGCAAAAACAACTTCCTGATTTTCTGAAACTGCTGCTCCTGCATCTAAGAAGCTTTGCAATAAGCTTTCTGCTTCAGACATTGTTAAATTCATTTTCCAGTTGGCCGCCGCTATTTGCTTTCTCATATTTGATTATATTACTTTAAAAACTGCTGTTTTATTTAAACATCATTATCGCCAGAAGGCTCAAAGATATGTTTCAAAACCTGTGTTTCCCCTGCTGAAATTTTTTTATTCTTCATCTTTTTCCAATTGTCGATGTCTTTTATTGCGCTGTCAAATTTGTATCTGTTATCAGGCGATGATCCCCATGTGAAATCAGGAATAAAATTGGGCAAAAGACTTGCGCCAAAAACATTGCTGCAGACTCCGATAACAGAACCTGTATTAATAGAAGAATTGATGGCAGTGCGTGAATAATCGCCCATGATTACGCCACACTTATTTCCGGCAGGTAAGTAATTCTTCACCGCATAATTCCAAAGATGAACGTCACCTCCCGAATTTTTAAGATTACTGTTGCTGGTTCCTGCGCCCATGTTACACCACTCACCTATAATACTATCGCCCAGGTAACCATCGTGCGCTTTATTGCTGTAGCCGGTAAGGATGCTATTCTTAATTTCACCGCCGCCCATACAATAAGGGCCAATCGTGGTCGCACCGTAAATCCTCGTTCCCATTTTTAAAACAGCCCCCTCTCCCATGGCAAAAGGACCACGTATAGTGCAACCTTCCATGATTACTGCATTCTTGCCAATATAAATAGGTCCCGTTGAAGCGTTTAAAATGCTATGGTCAATGGAAGCGCCGTCTTCAATAAATACTTGCGATGCTTCTCGAATATGAACGAAATCATCTGTATCACTAGAAATTCTTTCTTTTGATACCAAAGAAAAATCGAATTCAATTAACTCTTTATTCCATTGAAACATCTCAAAAGGAAATGAAAGGCGTTTTACGATTGATCTTGAACGGGCCTTACTAAAAAGAGTGGCAATATGCTTTCGTGACGGCATACCGTCTATGAACATTCTACCTGCAATAAATCCATTTTCATCTTTAAAGGCTTCGTCAACTTTTATATTTAAAATGCTATTTACCAGATCAGTGTCAGGAATAATACAGGCATCGATAAAGATGCAATCTCCGGAACTGGCGACTTCATATAAATGTTGGAGATAGCTGTCTGTTAGAACGAAAACTTTTGCACCCGAAATTTTTTCCCACCGCTCCTTTATCGTAAATATGCCCATTCTTAGATCTGCAACAGCTTTTGTTAATGTAAGTGGATATAGCTGTTTCCTTGCTTCTGTATCAAACAGGATGATGTTCATGTCTATTGAAAATTAAAAGGCAGTTAAGGTAAAATAACCTGCCTTCTTTTGAAGAGCGTATACGGATTTTCACAGGATTAATTTCGCCTCAACTAGAAATAGTGGTTAATTTTTTCCAGCTCAGTTTCAATTTCCTTCTGCTTGTTTTCACCGGCCAGCAAAAAAGAGTTTTTTGTGGTATTTAGCTTGTCTTTGGTAACGTTAATCTCACTCGTTATTTGATTGATCTCCGTCTTCAATGCATTTATCTTTTGCGACAAGGCCTGCAATTCCTCCGCTTTTTTTTGA
>JBBPZJ010000362.1:0-2433 GCA_038199395.1 Chitinophagales bacterium | reverse complement strand
GCTTCTCCACCAGCTTTGCGTCTTACGAGTTCTGTACCAGTCACAATATTGCCCCACTGGTCGCTACCGCCCATTTGCAGCTTGCAATTTTTATTGGTATATAAATAGTAAAAATCGTAGCCCTGTATCAACTGGTAAGTAAATTCTGTAAAGCTCATACCAGTCTCTCCCTCCAGCCTTTTTCTTACACTGTCTTTGGCCATCATATAATTTACAGTAATGTGCTTACCTGCTTCACGTATAAAATTGAGAAAGGAGAAGTCTTTAAACCAATCGTAATTATTAGCCATTTCAGCAGCATTGGGTTTGGAAGCATCAAAATCAAGATATTGTTCCAACTGCTTTTTTACGCCGGCTACATTGCGTTGCAATACATCTTCACTTAGCAGATTTCTTTCTTCGCTTTTGCCGCTCGGATCTCCCACCATACCAGTCGCTCCGCCTACTAATGCTATTGGCTTGTGCCCCGCTTTCTGTAAATGGACCAACAATAAAATTGGTACAAGGCTGCCGATATGTAAGCTATCTGCAGTGGGGTCGAAGCCGATATATCCGGTTGTCATTTCTTTTAAAAGTTGTTCCTCAGTTCCCGGCATTATGTCCTGTATCATACCTCTCCACCGTAGCTCTTCAATTAAATTCATTATAATTTTTTGAATTCGGCAAATGTAAAACACATAATGGTTGGTTTGCGAAAAAAAAGAGTGCGTGGGATAGCACTTGTAATAAACCAGCTAAATAATTTTGTAACCTTCCGGTTTGGATTACACTTTAATTGATTTTTTTACTCGTTATCGTTATTTACCTTACAGGCGGCTTCTTTAAAGAAAATTGTCAATTATGCTATTTTAAGCAGCGTAGCAATCTTTTAGCAGGTCTTTATTTTTTAATATACACTGCTATTATTTATAGATTTTTACTTTAATTATTGTTGATTTTGTAATTTTTCTTCATGAAATCGAAGGGACTAATGGCTTTTGTTGTTGCGGTAATTGCTTTTGTGAATGCTTCCGGGCAATTTAGGAAATACTCAAATGAGTTTTTAAACATTGGTGCCGGTGCCAGAGGGCTGGGCATGGGGGGAGCTCAGGTGGCATCAGTAGCCGACGGAACAGCGGGGTATTGGAACCCGGCAGGTCTTGTTGGTGTAAAGGATTATCCTTCTCTGTATCTGATGCACGCAGAATATTTTGCAGGAATAGGTAAATATGATTATGCAAGCCTGGCGATTCCTTTGCATGACGAAAAAAGGGTGGTTGGTTTATCACTATTGCGTTTTGCAGTAGATGATATACCTAATACTTTATTTCTTGTCGAGCCTGATGGATCTATTAACTACAACAACATAAAAACTTTTTCTTCGGCTGATTATGCTTTTTTATTGTCTTATGCTCAAAAGGTGAAGGATGATGATGATGAGAAGCTGAGCTTCGGGGGCAACGTTAAAATAATTCATCGCAAAGTAGGAAGCTTTGCCACTGCATGGGGTTTTGGAATAGATGCAGGCGTACAATATCAAAAAGATAACTGGAGTTTTGGTGTTACAGCTCGTGACCTCACCACCACATTCAATGCATGGTCTTTTTCTTTCACAGAAAAAGAAAAGGAGGTATTGTATCTTACCAATAATGACATTCCTGTTAAGTCTACAGAATTGACTGCTCCCCGTCTCATTGTAGGAGCCTCCCGCATTTTCCCTTTTAATGAAAAATTTAGCCTCGCAGCAGAAGCCAACCTCGATCTTTCTTTTGACGGGCAAAGAAATACGATCATAAGTAACAAGGCAATTAACGTAGATCCTCGTATAGGTTTGGAAGCCTCTTACAATCAAACCATTTTTTTTAGGGCCGGAATTTCGAATTTTCAAAAAGCATTGGCAGATGGAGATACATTAAATGAAAAGAAAGTTTGGATTTACCAACCAAGTATAGGTGCAGGTTTTAAATTAAACAATGTAATGATTGATTATGCTTTCACAAACCTCGCAAATCAGTCAAATCCGTTATATACTCATATATTTTCTTTACGTGTCGATCTCACCAAAAACAAAAGATAAGAGCAAGTACTTTCTATAATCCAGCATATCATGAAAAACGTTTTAGTCTTTGTTGTATCCTTATTGGCAGCAGGAATGGTTGTCGGCCAATCCTACTACAACGAATGGATCGACTACAGCAAAACATATTATAGATTTAAAATCGGAACAACCGGCTTATACCGAGTTTCTGTGAGTGACCTTTCAGGTATTGGTTTGGCAAATGAATCTGCTCAAAATTTTCAGCTCTGGAGAAATGGAAAGCAGGTTGCTTTGTACACCAGCACCCCTGCCGGACCTCTGGGCTCAGGTGGTTATATAGAATTTTGGGGTGAAAAAAACGATGGTGTTGCAGATCGTGATCTTTATAGAAATCCCGCTAACCAGCTATCTAACAG
>JBBPZJ010000361.1:0-2523 GCA_038199395.1 Chitinophagales bacterium | reverse complement strand
ACTACCTGGTACCTAAGGTCGGAGTTATTTTAAGCTGGAGTTCTTACCTTAAAGAAGTTGTTGGTCTTTTTGGTTATAAATTATTTAATAAAATTTGAAAACAATCTCTGACAACTGCTTAGTCAAAGAAGCAAGTATAATCGAAAGGCACTCTACATGATCGTATAATCCATCAATTTCTTACCCTACAAATTATCCCTTTCTTTCTATAATTTTAAAATCTGCTGCTCTTGGTATTTGTTGCATAGACGGTATTACAAATTCCGGAGGCACTGTTAGTTTACGTTTTGCCGTGTCCATCCAGGCACCGTCCACAGTTATAATCGCCGCAATTATGTCTCCGTTTCTAACTATTTCATGTTGCATCGTCCACCGGCTGTAGGTAGCAGTGCATTGCTTCAAAACAAGATTGATTGAAACAACATCCTTAAAACGAATTTCCCTTTTAAACAAACATTCTTCCCTGAATAAAATCGGCCCAAGCTGATGTTGCATTAGAACGTCTGTAGTTAGTCCCAATTCAGCCAAACAACCCATTCTGACAAATGCGCCAAAATCATAATAAACAGAGTGCTTAACATGAAAGTTGGGATCCAGATCACTCCATCTTATCTCTACTTTCCTGCTGTAATCTATCATCATTTTTATTTTATATCAATGTCCAACTTCTCCAACATTTCCTTTCATAACTTCGATTTGCTCTTTTGTTCCCAACACGATTACGTTCATTCCGGTGGTTATAGCAATGGTGTCAGGTGGATTAATTAAAAATTTTCCCTCTGAATTTTTTACCCCCAAACAGTTCACACCTGTCTTACGCCAGGCCATTACTTCTTTTAATGATTTGCCCTTCAAATTACCGGGCAAAACATCATATCCTACTGCTTCAAGATGAATTGCCTCACCTTCTTCGCCAGACAAGTAATCAATAAATTCTATTACATCAGGTTTAGTAACAAGTGTTGCCATGTGAGTACCGCCAATTTTATCAGGAAGTATTACATTATCTGCGCCAGCCTTTTTTAATTTAAGTGCCGAACTTGCATAAGATGCCCTGCTTATAATTTGTATTTTACTGTTTACTGTTCGCGCAGTAAGTACGATAAATACATTATCAGCATCTTCCGGCAACGCAGTTATAAGTGCCTTTGCCTTCATTATACCCGCATTAATCAACGTTTCATCATCTGTCGCATCTCCCTTTAAATAAAGCAATTTTTGACCGTTTAAATTGTCTTGTTCTATTCTCTCTGCATTTATCTCGATTACTACAAATTGAACCCGATGCTGGAACAAAGTGTTTGCTGCCTGTTTTCCATTACGTCCATAACCGCACAGGATAACGTGATTTTCAAGGTTTTTGATAGCTGTGTTCATTCGACGATGTTTAAAGTATAAATTGATCTCTCCATCTATTATATATCGTGTTAGCATTGTGATAGCAAAAGCCGTTGTCGCTAGACTTGATATAATAAGAAAGATATTAAATATTCTACCCCCATCACTTAGAGGATGGATTTCGCCATAACCAACTGTACTGATAGTTATTATGGTTAAATATAAAGCTTCAATAAAAGTGTACTTTTCGATAATCATAAATCCTGCCGTACCTGCAACTACCACAAACAGAATAAGCAGCATAGGGGTAATAAATCTTCTAAAATTCACAAGCACTTATTTCAACTAAAATATAACCCTGCATCCAAACTTCCAACAAAGGTTTTTTTGATACCTTGCACCCACAAACAATCACTATGTCACTATTTGATAAATTTAATCAGGCAAAAGGAGAAAAGCTGGCTGCTAATTTAAAAGCCGGAGAAGATTTTCTTGAGAAAAACAAACAAAGAGAAGGTGTGCAAACTACAGAGAGTGGACTGCAATACGAGGTGCTCAATGAAGGTAACGGTCCAAAGCCTAAAGCGACGGATAAAGTAAAATGTCATTATCATGGAACTTTAATCGATGGAACTATATTTGACAGTTCTGTTCAAAGAGGTCAGCCGGCAACTTTTCCATTAAATATGGTAATTAAAGGCTGGACAGAAGCTTTGCAGTTAATGCCGGTTGGCAGCAAATACAGATTGTTTCTGCATCCTGGTCTCGCTTATGGAGATAGACAAACGGGTTCTGTTATTGGCCCAAACAGCACTTTGATTTTCGACGTTGAGTTATTAGGAATAAGCTAGCTGGCGACAACGTCGGTTAGAGGTGAAAACTGTAGGTTATTATTAAATGGACTGTTTCCGGAGGATAAAGGAGTCTTTTTTATTTGACTTTTTTGAGATACGGCTTAAGTAGTTACTTGAAACCAGGAAGATGAGATAAGCTTTAATACCCTTCTGAAGTGGCTCGTTTCTGGTAAAAGTTTCTAAAGACTAATTGGTTTAACTGGCGGTCTTTTTCATCATATCTAAACTGCTTTAATTTGCTTAGCGGTTTCATTGCTAAAGTATACCATTTCGGAGTAATCCCATTAGACAACCAGGCCAGGTAATCTTCTTTGTGTGCTGAAAGTCTGTT
>JBBPZJ010000360.1:0-6047 GCA_038199395.1 Chitinophagales bacterium | reverse complement strand
TTCATAATACATCAAAGGTTCTTCAACTGACTCACCTACTGCCTTGTAGGCAGCAAAATGAATGATGCCAGATATGTCTTCATTTTCCTGGAAGACTGCCCTTGTATCGTTGTAATCCTTTAAATCTACTTTATAATTTTTTACTTTTTTACCCGTGATCTTTTCAATCCCGCTTAAAAGGTATTTAGTACTCCGGGAATTATCATCAATGGATATTACATCAAATCCATTTTCGATTAAGTCTACAATGGTATGAGAACCTATGTAGCCACAACCTCCCGAAACCAGGATTTTATTCATAAAATTTGTATTAGAAATAATTATACATGCAAAATAAGTCGAAATCCTGATTTCTTGATTACAAAACTTCGTTATACGAATATTTTAAGGATGTAAAAAATCAAAGCAGCAATAAGGCCGCTAATAGGGATAGTTAAAATCCAGGCCCATAGCAAGCTAACTGTCACGCCCCAGCGTACGGCAGAAAGTCGTTTCGTTGCACCTACGCCTATAATAGAACCGGTTATCGTATGAGTTGTGCTTACCGGAATCTTAAAATGTTCCGTAAGAAACAGGGTGATCGCTCCCGCTGTTTCTGCTGCCACGCCCTCCAGAGGTGTCACTTTTGTAATGCGCGTTCCCATCGTTTTTACAATCTTCCAACCACCACTCATAGTTCCCAGGCCCATAGCCACAAAGCATGTTAAGGGTACCCAGTCAGGGATCGATTTAAAATCGGGGATATAGCGGCTTGATATCATTGCAACACCTATAAGGCCCATTACTTTTTGTGCGTCGTTTCCTCCGTGCCCAATGCTGAAAGCTGCAGACGACACCAACTGCAACCTTTTAAACCACCGTTCGGCCCGGTAGGGATTGGATTTTTTAAATAACTGAACTATAACGATGGTTATAAAAAATGCGATGACCATACCTATAAAAGGTGCGGCTACAATAAAAGTAATAGTGGGTATAACTTTGGCAGCGTTTACTACTGTAAATGTGTGGTAATGGGCTACAGCAGCGCCTATAAGGCCACCGATCAACGCGTGGGATGAACTTGAAGGAATGCCAAACCACCATGTTATCAGGTTCCAGATGATGGCAGATAGTAATCCTGCAAGAATTACATATAGTGCTAATGGATCACCCTTTTGAATGCTGACACTTTTTGCGATTGTATCAGCAATTCCAAATCCGCCAAAAACATATTTTGAAAGAAAGAAGGCTGAAAAGTTGAAGAAAGCTGCCCAAAGAACAGCCTGAAATGGTGTAAGAACTTTTGTAGAAACAATTGTTGCTATACTATTTGCAGAGTCATGAAAGCCGTTAATGTAATCGAAAATAAATGCGAATATTATTATAACAGCCAGTAAAGAAATCATACGTGAAGTTTGATGTGATGTTAGAAGTAATTAAGCATACTTAACAATAATAGACTCTATTACATTCGCTGCATCCTCACACTTGTCGGTGGCAATTTCTAAGACCTGGTATATTTCTCTTTTTTTGATAACTTCTTTAAAATCATTTTCCTGGTTAAAGAGTTTTTCAATACTAAGATCAAAAATATCATCTGCCTGATTTTCTATATCATTTACCCGTACAAGCGCTTCCGTTATTTTTCTTAAATTTTTCATGTTGCGCAGTTCTACAACGGCACTTTGCACATGTATGGTTCCTTGTTCAATTAATTCAACCATTTTTTGAATACCGGGATCATTCGGATTAACTCTGTAAAAAATAATCTTTTTGGCGGATGAATAGATATAGTCTGCAATGTCATCTAAGGCAGAAGCAAGGGTATGAATATCTTCCCTGTCAAAAGGGGTAATGAAATTACGTCCAAGCTCAGTAAATAATTTATGTGTGTGATCGTCGTTCTGGTGCTCAAGGTCTTCAAGCTTACTTGATAAAGACGCTCTTTTATCATAGTCGGGTTCATTTACCAGTTGTTTTAATACCGCACCCATTGTACGAACTGTAACAGCTACCTCTTCGAAAAGATTGTAGAAGATCGTATTTTTTGGCATAAACAACTTACCGATAGAATTCAATCCCATACTTTAAAATTTAGAGCAAAAATAGATTGAACGATTTTATCAACAACAAATAACTATTACTTAATAATAAGATAACATAGTAAAGGAATAAAAATTGATTTTCGTCTGTATTGGGTATTGCCTTTGATTGTGCTCTTAACAATTCGATAATATTAAGTTTACAGTTTGATAATATACGACTTCTAGTTTTGCTGTCAAATAAAATTATTAATAATGCATGTGCTGCGATTTACACTTCTTATTCTTCTTTCTCCTGCCTTTTTTTGTCCCAATGTCATAGTGGCTCAGGAAACTACTGCTACTTTAATCGGTCATATATCAGATGATAAGGGTGCTTTTTTATATGGTGCAACCATCACTTTAAAACATGAACCAACTGGTTCAGTTACCACCACACAAACAAATAATAAGGGAATATTTTATCTTCCAAACCTAAAGGTAGGTGGCCCTTATACTATTACTACTACATATGTAGGTTTTAAGAATGTTGTTTTGAATGATGTAAATCTTGCCTTGGGTAACAATCCTAATCTTGATCTGAACCTTACATCATCAGCCAAAGATTTGATGGAAGTGGTTGTAACTGGTGCAAGAAGGTCTCCTGCATCAGGTTTAACAGTGGGCCGGGCGCAATTAAATACTTTACCTACTTTAGGTAGAAGTTTAAGTGATTTTACCAGGTTAACTCCACAATCTAACAACAACTCTTTTGCGGGAAGTAGCTTTCGTTATAATAATCTAACTGTTGACGGTGCTGTAAATAACGATGCTATCGGTTTCAGCAATTCTTTCGGCGGAACTAGTGGCGGCGGTCAGTCAGGTGCGGCCGGTGCCGGTACACGTACCAATCCTTACAGTTTGGATGTAATTCAGGAAGTGCAGGTACAGCTTGCTCCTTATGATGTAAAGCTTGGTAATTTTACAGGGGGCAGCGTAAACGCAGTAACGAAAAGTGGTTCAAATGATTTTCATGGTTCTATATACACTTACGGACGTAACAAAACATTTATTGGTAAAAGTGTTGATGGATTAAAAACCAGTATCGGTTCAGACTTTTATGACTATCAGTACGGGGCTACGTTGAGTGGACCAATTGTTAAAAACAAAGCTTTTTTTATAGTAAATTTCGAGCAGACCCGTCGCCAGGAACCTACCTTTTACAATGCCGGGGACCCCGGTGCTGCAGTATCTCTTGCTGATGCCACCGCCGTTTATAATCAGCTAAAAACAGCTTATAATTATGATGCTGGCGCATACGCAGGAGCTTATAAATTATTTACAAACAGCGACAAATTATTTGCCCGTTTAGACTTTAACCTCAATAACAAAAACACATTAACTGTTCGTGGCATTTATACTAATGGTTGGGGAAATAACCTGGAGCGTACAAGTACCAATTTTCAATTTGGTTCTACAGACTTTACCCAGTACACAAAGAACTTCAACGTAACGGCAGAGCTTAAAACTAAGTTTAGTAACAGCCTTAATAACCAGTTAAACGTCAGTTATATTAATGTGCATGAGTACAGGGATTTTCCCGGCACATTATCCCCTTTTATGGATATTAACGGCGGTACAATATGGGCTGGAACCTGGAGAGAAGCTTCTATATATAATATGAAGCAGCAAACATTTGAGGTTAGTGATAATCTGACATACACAAAAGGCATTAACAAGTTTACTTTTGGTACACATAACGAATTTTATAATCTTACTTACGGCTTTATTAACTCATGGAACGGACGTTGGGAATATTCAAACGTCCCTAATTTTCTTGCAAATAAACCCAGCCGTATTCGCGGTGCATACTCTACCGACTCTAAATTTCCAAATGACAGAAACTCATTGTATAACAATCCGCCAAATCCCTATACTGTTGCATTGTTAAGCGCTTATGCTCAGGATGAAATTTCTGTAAGCAGAAGGTTTAAAATATCTCCCGGGTTGCGTATTGATTATTCTGCTCTTGGAGAACAGATACCGGTTGATAAGGACTTTGCAACTGCGGTTTCTAACACTGCATCTGGGCCAACTTATACAAACACCCCTTTCAATCAATTATCAAACAAGTGGCTGGGTAAGCCTACGCTTTCTCCAAGACTTGGGTTTAACTATGATGTAAAAGGCAATCAAAGTATTGTTTTGCGCGGAGGAGTTGGGGTGTTTGTGGGCCGCATGCCTTTTGCGTGGTTGGGTTATGCTGAAACATTATCAGGTGGTGTCTATAATAATATTGATTTCAGGCCAACCGGTTCTAATACTGTTGGTGGTAATGTAGTTGTTCCTTTAGCTATCAATCCTCTGACCCTAAAAGATACTGTTAATGCTCATGCCTTGTCAAGCGCTAATGCAGCAACTACCAGGGAAATAGACGTCATTGATAACAACTTTAAGCTGCCTCGTGTAATTCGTGCAAATATTGCGGCGGATTTTAAATTTGGTAAAGGATATAAGTTAACGTTAGACGCATTGTACACAAAAACTCTGTATGATGTTAAGTTTCAGCAAATAAACATAAAAGACCAGGTTGAATATTATACTTCAGGACCGGCTCAATCACCTGTTTATACCGGCGGTAAGCTTAACGGGCAATATTCAAACGTGTACTTGCTTACTAATACAACCGAGGGTTACAGGTATAATTTGACGGCCCAATTGAGCAAAACGACTAATGGGATCAAAGCTGGCAGGCATTCATTAAATTTGAACTGGAGTGCAGCTTACACTTATGGTATTAGTAAAGACCTTAGCAACGGTATCAGGAATTCCTTCCAGTCCAACTTTGAGGTAAACCCATCTGTTATTCCTAACAACCCTCAATTATCTTATTCTAATTTTGATTTACGCCATCGCATTGTAGGTACATTAGGAACAGGTTTTAACTGGAATACTTATAATACAACGTCATTAACGTTCTTCTATTCCGGCCAGTCAGGCAACCCGTACACCGCAGTATATAACTCAGGTGGTAATCCTTTTGGAAATTCAGCAAATGCAAACCTGCCTTACATTCCAATGAACCAAAGCGATATAAAATTAGTTGACAAAGGAAGTTATACTGCTGCCCAGCAATGGACAGACCTTAACAACCTTATTTCTAACGACAAATACTTAAGCTCAAGAAGAGGACAGTATGCAGAAAGAAACGGCTTACGCACTCCTTGGAACCATGAGCTTGACTTAAAGCTAATGCATGAATTCAGGTTAAGTAAAGCAGATAAGAGCAAGTCTCTGCAGATTAGCTTCGACATCTTCAATGTATTAAACTTGATTAACAACGACTGGGGACATATTACCTTTGTGACAAACGTGAATAATTATACAGTTAATCTGCTGAGCTTTGTTGCAGATCCTTCCGTTACAAACCCAGCTTTAAAAACTACGGCAAACCCTGCCGGTGTTGTGCCTGTTGGTAAACCATCGTCCGGGTATTTGCCTGCATTTACCTTTAACAAACCCAGCGGTTTAAATGGAAATTACTATACCGTTGACCCTATAAATTCACGCTGGCAGGGCCAGTTAGGTGTAAAGTTTAATTTTTAATAATCACAAGTATCATATAAAAAAAATGCCTCTTAAACGGAGGCATTTTTCATTTGTGAAAGTCAAGTCCTAAATATTATGTTGATAAAAACCGACAGGCAAAAGACTTAACATAAAGGAAATGTATAGCCGTCATTAGTGAAACATACTAATACTATTTGCTACTCATATAGCAAGCAATCGTTAGAGCCGCTGTTTCTACAGTGGTTCTTTTTTTGTTTTCCAGATTTATGCAAATCCTCCCCAGTGTTTCAAGATGATTGTTAACAATAACTTCTTATTCCCTTTACAATTTCTTTATATGCAATAATCAATTTTGTTAAATAGAAGTTTACTCGCATTACTTAAAATTTTTCTTATGTAGTCGCCCTGTTTCTACAGGGCGGCTTTCTTAGTAATGGTTTTTGCTTCTGTTTAATATCCTAACCTGCTTTATTTATC
>JBBPZJ010000359.1:0-4037 GCA_038199395.1 Chitinophagales bacterium | reverse complement strand
TGAGCGCATCAAAACCCTTAAAGCGTTTGATGTCTGCTACCTCTAATAAAAACAAAGCGGATGTAATGCGTCCTATACCAGGTATGCCCATCTGCAATTTTGTTTTTGCTTCAGACTTTTTACTGCGATTAACGGCTTTGCGATGAAATGGTATACTTTGTTCGGTCAGTCTGCCACAAATGCCGATTTGTTTACTATTGTTGAAGATAATTATTAAAGCTAAATAGTGTACGTCGCGTCCGAACAAAAGAATGATAAGCCAGTTGTCGCCGATTGCTTTTCCGTCTGCCAGCCTATTGCAAAACCCGATAGTTGCAGGCTTTCTTACTTTAAGGTTTTAAGAACCAGGGCTTTGTCGTTTCGTCTGTTGAGAAGAACGTTAAAAGCATTTGAGCAACCTTTTGTCTTCCTGTTGCTGAAGGATGTGTCCCATCTGACTGAAAATCCGATTTAATCCAGGTCAGTCCGTCACTTCTTGGAATAGTTCCATTAGCCCATAAATAAGGTCCCCACGAAAGCCATGCAGATGAAGGATTACTTCCGGCGTAATTTAATGGTGTGTCCCCGTTAATTTGGTCTTCTAGTAAACGCTTAACTGTCCAGCCTGTGTACCAGGCGAAAGGCTCAGGATTTAAATTACTGGTAGCATAACCTGCATAGATACGGTCGCTTAAGTAAACCAGCTTTAAATTAGTAAACTTCGATTTTAATAGCTGCATCACTGATTTGTATTTTACTTTTAAAGCAGTAGGATAAGTAGCAAATGAAGTATCGGTTGGTTGTGCTTCAGCTTCTTTAAACCAAATTACCTGTACCTGCGCCGCTGTTAAACCCGCTGAGGCAAGACGACTTAATACCGTATTCCAATAGGAAGCCGTTGAACTATTTATAGCATTTATATCTTGTCCTCCTTCTGCTCCATCTATCAAAACGAGCTTTGGATTTCTATTAAGATAGCTGTGCATCAGAGATAGGAAAGCTTGTGTTTCCTGCGTGGCGTTAGACATTCCGATAGACATCCAGACGATTGCACCGCTTGTTGCATCTATTGCACCTGAAGTATTGAGTGGCTTTATGGCTTGAGCAATCGCAATTCCCGAAGTATTATGTGCCGGGGGTCTTTGATTTGAACCATTGGGATAAAGTCCACCCTGAAAACCACGATAAGTAGCGGAACCAAAGTCCAGTAAAGGTGTTGGTGTGGTTATCTGATTGGAGGTGTTGTTATTTCCGTCGCCGGTATTATCTTTTTTACAGGCAAAATGAAAGATGCAAACAGTGATTACAACACACAAATTGAGTCTTCTCATAGTTACTTTTTTAATTTGTTTGGGTTTGTATTGAAAGACAGCTTGTATAAGGGAAGGTTTAAACATTGGATAAATTCTTCAAAAAGCGTTCCCGGAATAATGAATTCTTTATTTTGATGAGCTACTCTGCGTCCCCTTTTATACAAGAGGCGGATTTCAATGCTTTCCACTAATCAATTGCGCAGCTTTTTCTCTGTCTTTAATAAAGGTTGTTGCTACATTTTTACTTCTTCCACATCAGTTCTACCGCATCTTGGAGCAATGTGTCTTTAGCCGCCTGCTCATCCATCGAGTTGATGACGTTCCTGCTCCAGTTGGATAATCCATGTTTTGCAGGAATTTCAATGCCCTGAAACTTTAATAAAACCTTCAGCCTGTTTTTACTGCGACTCAGATCACCCATATACTTTTTGCGGAAGCGCATCAGGTTACGTTCCTTCTACAGTTCTTCATCAGGTACATGAATGGCCTCTAACAATCCGACCGCATGATGGCGGGCAAGCTGTACGGCATCTATCTTATCTGTCTTATTTTTCTTCTCCTTATCGCTGCCAAGAACATCTCCCGCAGGCACAATTATACGCTCTATACCGGCAGCAGTAAGGTCTCGTTGTAAATTGACCCCCCATGCACAACTTTCATACACACATTTCCAAATAACTGCCAGATATCGCTTCTTAAAAGAATTAATCAACTCCGTGCTGTTGCCAGTGATGCGATGGTTGCCCAAAACAACACCTGCGTGAGATTGACCTACCTGCCAATCTTACTTATGAACATCAATACCCACATAAATTGTTTTACCTGTAAAGTCGATCATAGTTCTACCTTTGTGCAAGGTTTCGGTAGTAGCTGAAGTTTGCTGTTTCATAATTATTATTTTTTAGCAAAATTCTTCTTTGCAGCCATATTTTGTACTGCTGCTCCGAAACCTTTTACATATAGGCTCACTCGTACTTTTAGATTCTTTATTGAGCAGGAATAAAAAGAACACCGATAACACGAATTGAATGGATTAAAAGGATATCAGCGGAAATGTTTTAAATAAGGGTCATCCATGTCGCAATAAATAAATATGACAACACTAATTAAGAACGGAAGGATTATAACAGCAACCGATGATTATGTAGCTGATATTTTTATAGAAGACAAAAAAATATCAGCAATTGGAAAAAATTTGTCATTACAGGCGGATAAAACAATTGATGCAACAGGTTTGCTTGTATGTCCTGGTGGTATAGACCCCCATGTACATTTAGAAATGCCTTTCATGGGAACATTTAGCAGTGATAGCTACGAGACCGGAACAAGAGCCGCTTTATTTGGTGGAACTACAACTGTCATTGATTTTATACTTCAAAAGCAAGGCAATTCATTACGAGCAGCTTTTAATGAATGGAGCGGAAGAGCAACAGGCAATGCTGTTGGTGATTATAGTTTTCACATGGCTGTTACTGATTTTAATGATAACACTAAAGCTGAGATAAAAGAAATGATTGAAGAAGGAATTAGTTCTTTTAAAACCTTCATGGCTTATAAAGGTGCTTTGATGATTGATGACCGCCAGATGATCGGACTAATGGAAGAAGTGAAACAACAGGGTGGAATGGTAACGGTGCATGCAACTAATGGCGATGTGATTGATTACCTCGTACAAAAGCACAGAGAAGAAGGAAAGTTATCTCCTTTGTATCATTATTTATCTCAACCTGAAATTACGGAAGCCGAAGCATCAGAACGGTTTGTTGATATGTCAAATTTTACTGAATGTCCGGGCTATATTGTCCATCTTACTTGTGAAGGAGCATTGAATGCAGTGCGCAATGCAACAAGAAGAAATCAAAAAGTTTTTGTTGAAACGTGCATCCAATATTTATTATTAGACGCCTCTTTATATGAAAAAGATTTTGACGGAGCTAAATGGGTGATGTCTCCTCCCCTTCGTGAAAAGAAAGACCGGGCAACACTTTGGGCTGGCATAAATCAAGGATTGATACAGGTTGTTGGAACAGACCATTGCCCTTTTAAATGGGAACAAAAGCTGATGGGTAAAGATGATTTTTCAAAAATACCAAATGGTCATCCTGCTATTGAACATAGAATGGAATTGCTCTATAGCGAAGGGGTAAACAAAGGACAAATTACGCTAAACAAATACGTTGAAGTAACAAGCACAAATGCTGCAAAAATTTTTGGTATGTTCCCTAAAAAAGGAACGATAGCGGTTGATGCAGATGCTGACCTTGTAATCTTTGACCCAAATGCCAAGCATACACTTTCTGTTGATACGCATCATATGAATACTGATTATTCTGCCTATGAAGGTTGGGAAGTGACGGGGAAAGTGAAGACTGTTTTACTGCGTGGTAAAGTAGCCATTGATAATAATGAATGTATAATTGATAAGGGATATGGACAGTTTGTGAAGCGTAATAAAGTAAAAGGTTTTATCTAAGTGATTAGGGTTGCTTCGTCATTGCAAGTAACGAAGCAATCTGATGATTGGAGAATGATGAAGGCTGCAAGACTTTTTAGGGAACTTGTTTTATATAAGAGCAGATTGTTCGTCGTTCCTCCTCGCCCCTCCTTATAATGACGTAATTTATAACTCTAAACTCGTATCATGTCTCGAATAATTAGATCCGGCCTCATACAAATGAGCCTTCCGAAAACAGAAGGCGAAGGAACCATTGAAGAAATAAAAGAAGCAATGGTGCAGAAACATAT
>JBBPZJ010000358.1:0-13110 GCA_038199395.1 Chitinophagales bacterium | reverse complement strand
GTTCACGGTCTTCGAGCATTGCGCTGGCTGTGAGAGCAACTATTACAGGCTGTACTTCCATATGCTTCCTTATATATTGCGAAGCTTCTAATCCATTCATTTCAGGCATTTGAACATCCATCAGTATAAGGTCATAATGCTGCTTACCTAAAACCGCTAAAACTTCACGACCGTTATCTGCAACATCAGGCTGGTAGCCCATTTTATTCAGGATCTGTAACATCAACTTTTGGTTAATAGCGTTGTCCTCAGCAACTAATATGCGCATAGGATATTCTAAGGATAAGTTGGTATTAAGAGGTGATTGCTTTGACGGTATATTTTTAATTACATTGTTGTTATTGTTTTTTAACTGGTCAATTATATGTTTGTGCAGAACATTGTGTTTTGCAGGCTTGTTTAAGATAAGATTGAACAAATGAGCATGGTCTCTGCTATGCTCATTACCAATCGAACTTAGTAAGATGATACGCAGATCCGGTCTCATGCTTCTTATTCTTTCTGCTAACTGTACACCATCCATTTCAGGCATTTGCATATCAGTGATTACTAAATCTATTTGCTTGTTTGCTTGTATTATTTTTATTGCCTGTATGCCTGACTCCGTTATAAGCGGAATAAAATTCCATTGTTTTAATTGAGCCTCAAGAATTGTTCTGTTTGTGTAGTTGTCATCAACGACTAATATGTGCTTGTTTTGCAAATTTGCCAAACTAAGGTGTACATAAGTTGGAAAAACTTTTGTGCCGGTTTTTGCTTTGATTGTAAAAAAGAAAGTTGTACCAACACCAGGCTGACTTTTTACGTCAATTTTTCCTCCCATAAGTAGTACAAGTTTTTCGCTTATGGCCAGTCCCAGTCCGGTACCGCCATACTTTCTTGTAGTGCTTGAGTCAACTTGTGAAAAGGCCTTGAACAAACGGCCTAACTTATCTTGAGGTATGCCAATGCCTGTATCCCTGATATCAAACAGCAACTCGATATCATTTTGTTCTTGCCTCACAACCTGTACGTCTATGAATATTTCTCCCCGTGTTGTGAACTTTACGGCGTTGCCAACAAGGTTTATTAAAATCTGTCTTAACCTCTGCGTGTCACCGATAATTTTAGCAGGTACATTGTGCTCAATGCGGTAAATGAGATCAATATTTAACGCTGCTGCCTTTGGTGCAAAAACATCCAATACACCTTCGATACAGTCTCTCAGATCAAAATCATTTTCTTCCAGCTCCATATTGCCTGACTCTATCTTTGAAAAGTCAAGAATGTCATTGATAACAGAAAGCAACGCATCGCCACAGGTTTTAATTGTTTCAGCGTATTCTTCCTGTTCAAGCGTTAAAGAGGTACTTGACAATAAGTTAGCCATGCCGATAACGCCGTTCATTGGCGTGCGTATTTCATGACTCATGGTTGCTAAAAATACACCTTTGGCTTTATTTGCATTTTCAGCTTCCTCCCGTGCTTTTCGCTCATCAATCGTCATTTGAGCAAGGCTTTTCGTCCGTTCTTCCACCAGACTTTCCAGTACTATTTTTTGAGATCTTATTGTTTTTAGTCTGTATACAAAAAAGGCATAAACACTACCAATACCTAAAAAGAATGCAAGTGTTTTAAACCACCAGGTAAGCCAAAATGGAGGTACAACTATAATTTGTAATCCCTGTGTAGGAGCAGACCACAACCCCGCAGCATTTTTATATTTTACTTTGAAATTGTAATTACCTGGGGGAAGGTTGGTGTATGTAGTTGAGTTTCGGCTCTCAACATAGTTCCAGTCATTATCAAAGCCTTCAAGAATGTATGCATATTCTTTTTTGTCTGCCGGAGAAAAATCAAGCGCCGCATAGTTTAATGAGATAACTGATTGATCGTACGAAAGACTGATATTTTTTGTATAAGAAATATCTTCTTTAAGAGGCGATGGGTCATCAGCACTTTTTGCAATTGGCAACTCTTTATTAAAAACCTCGAAAGAGGTAATTGCTAATGGAGAAAATCCTTTGTCCTTAACGATTTGATTTGGGTCAAATGAATTGAAACCGTTAAGACCTCCAAAGTATAGAGTACCATTGCGGCTTTTAAAAGCAGAATGCGGTTTAAACTCATCGGACTGCAAACCATCCTCGGTGGTAAAATTTTCAAATTTTCCTTTTACCGGATCATACATGGACAAACCACTGTTTGTACTAATCCACATGTTACCGTTATTGTCCTGCCTTACTGCATAAATAATGTCGCTGGGTAAACCATCTTTTTTGGTAAATACAGTAAAATGACGGGTTTGCGTGTTGAACACATTCAGGCCGGCAAAAGTGCTGATCCATAAGTTTCCGTTGTGGTCTTCAAATAAATCAGGAACAGAATTGTTAGAAAGACTGTTGTGATTTTCATCATGCAAAAAACGTGTAAAAGTATTGGTATTGCGATCAAGCATATTTAGGCCGCCATCGTAAGTGCCTACCCACAGGTTGCCAAGTTTGTCTTCAAGTAAAGAATACACTCTGTCACTACTAAGGCTTGAAGGATCTTCTGCATTGAATCTAAAGTGTTTAAAAGCGTTTTTCTTTTGATCAAATAAGTTCAGGCCACCGTTATAAGTAGCAATCCAGGTATTTTTATCCCTGGTATGAATCACTTCAAAAACATTATTGCCACTTAGGCTATTTGAGTCTAAAGGATTGTGTTTGTAATATTTAAAAGTGTTTGTTAACTCATCCAATATTGATATACCAGCTCCCCATGTTCCAATCCATAATTTACCATTAGCATCCTGGTCTACATGTAGTATATAATCGCCGGATATGCCAGTATTATTTTTTTGTGTTTTAAAAGCAGTGAAGATCTCTTTATCCTGGTCAAATTTGTTTAACCCTCCACCATCTGTACCAACCCAGACGCTGCCTTTTGAATCTTCAAAAATATCAAGAACAAAATTATTAGATAGGCTGGAAGGCGAACTATTGTGTGTGTAATGTGTAAAGTTAACAGAACTTTTTTTGAAGAGATTTATCCCACCACTGAAGGCGCCAAGCCACATATTGCCCTTGTGATCTTTTAAGATGGTGTAAATAGAATTAGCACTTATACTTTTATTGTCTATATCATCGTGTGTGTAGTTCTCGAAATGGCTTGCACCTTTTCTAAGAATGCTCACGCCAGCGTTTTCCGGACCCACCCATAAATTACCACTTTTGTCTTCACTGATGCTTAATATATTATCGCCGGAAAGGCTTCCGGGGTTTTTGTCATTGTGTTTAAAGCAGGTAAACGTTTTATCTGCTGTATTGAATAAATTAAGACCCAATCCTTGCGTGCCCACCCAAATGCGCCGCGCTGCATCTTCAAAAATCGTTGTTACACTGTTTCCTGAAATTGAATTTTTGTTATTCTCCTGATGGGTAAAACTGGTAAAAGAATTATTATTTTTGTTATAAAGATTAAGTCCGCCTCCTGCCGTTCCTATCCAAATGTTATTGTGTGAATCTTTATAGATCGTTTTAATACTGTTATCACTAATGCTGCTTTGGTCTTTATCTGAGTGAGTGTAGTGCCGAAACTTATTTGTTTTTATATCGAGGTAATCTAGTCCTGCCTTTTGGGTTGCCAGCCACAAATTGTCCTGTTCATCGAAAACCATTTTGTTTACACTATTACTTGAAATACTATTAACATCACTGTTATTGTGCTGATATCGGGTAAACTTATCGTGTTTTATATCGTATTTATTAAAACCTCCACCTTCTGTAGCAATCCAAATATTGGCATTTTTATCTTCTTTAATATCTTGTATGAAGTTGTTGCTTATCGTATTACTATTCCTTGAGTCGTAGCGATAGATTTTAAACTTATAACCATCATAACGATTTAGGCCATCTCTTGTTCCAAACCACATAAATCCCTGGCTGTCCTGGAACATACATGTTACATTTATTTGCGAAAGTCCTTCGGCTATACCTATATGGTCAAATTTTAAACTCTTTCTTTGCGAATAAAGAGTAATGGAAATTGTGAAGGCAAGCGTACAAACTAAAAGTTTGCAGATTACTTTATAAGGAAGTTTTTTCAGATATCGCATTTACATCGTATTACTACTTTAACTCGATAATGCTTTAATTATTGTAATTGTATATACTATTACCCTAATATTGGGAATCATTAAACGATAGTGTTTACCTTAAAGTCTGCGGGGATTTCTTTGTCGCCTCACCGATGATTTCCAAGCTTCGAACAACAACTGTTCTAAAGGGCAATTCAAACCTAATGATAAATGTTGTTTTTTGAACAACTGGCTTTGATAAAGCTACAAAAAATAGCTACATTATAGTCGACCGTAACTTGTTTGCGCAAGTCTCAATAAGTCACTTTTACTTTGCGAGTCTTTTTCCATAAGCATAGTCTGCTGTACTATAGCATTAGTATTACAGCGTAAGTTAGCTGATCGCCTCCGCTGATCGGTTCTATTCAGTGCCTTTTTCCAAAGGCGTGAGGTCTAAGACCTCTGTTTATCCTTAATTTCGAAGTCGTCCCGGGGAAGACACCCGAACAACCTTAGCGCTTCATTTAGCAGGAGAACATTCAGGCAGAACGGGTATGTATGGTGAAGCAAGCGCAAGAGTAAAAGTGTGCGACGCAACATAGGATAATAGAAGTTCTGAAGCCGGGTACAAAAGAAGGCTACACATTAGATAAAGCCGTAGATCTCTGGCACCGCTTCCAACACTTAATAAGGGAAACCAAACGAATAGGGTTTTTGTTTGAGTTGTATGATAAATATCCGAGTGGGATGTTTGGGGAGGGGAAGAGAAAAAATAAAAAAATGATACTTCTGCCCAATTTATTGCCTTGTTTTATTTTTCTTTGTATTAACTGAGCCCTCCCTGTAAGTTTAAATCACTTAATTATTGTACGTCCTGTTGCCGCCGCTGTACAGACGACAGCACGCAGAGTAATAAATCTAATAAATGAAGAGCCTTCCAATCGAAACATCATCTATTGATCTTCGTGTTTTTGAAGCCACGGGCGGCAGTAGCCTTCTTATAAAGATAGATCCCCCTAAGTTTACCATAGTAGCAGTAACCGAGGGAATGATACAAAAATCTGGAATGTCAAAGGAGCAGCTAATAAACAAACCTTTTTTTGAACCTTTCCCAGGCAATATTGATGATCCTCATTTTACGGGACAGAATGAGGTTATTACGTCTTTTGAACACGTTATCAGTTGTAAAGAGTTGCATAGGTTGCCGGTCATAAGATACCACCTTCCAAGCGATGAGGGCAATTTTACAGAATTATATTGGAGTGTTTATAATAAACCGATTCTGGACGATGAAGGAAATGTTATTTACATATTACATACTTCAGAAGATATTACTGACCAGGTAAAAGCCCGGCAGAGAGAAGAAAAAACTAAGCTTTTCGAACAGGCCCACAATCTTTTAATGCAGGCACCGGTCGCCATACAAATATTAAAAGGTCAGGACCTTATTGTGGAACTGGCCAATGAGCCAACGCTTGCGATATGGGGTAAGGGAAGGGATGTTATGGGTAAACCATTGCGTGAAGTTTTGCCTGAAATAGAAAGCCAGGGGCGCATACAGATTATGCATGATGTGATGCAAACTGGAAAACCTTATAAGGCTTACGAGGTTCCTGTAGTACTGAAAACCGATGCCCGGGAAGATGTCCACTACTTCAACATTGTTTACCAGCCTTATTATGAAGATCGCTTAAAACCCGTAGGCGTATTGGTGATAGCTACTGAAGTAACTGAAAAGATCGTTGCTAAAAGAGAATTGGAAGAAAATGAAGCCCGGTATAAGGAAATTACTAACAGTCTTCCATTAGTCGTGTGGACCGCATCTCCCGATGGTAATCTGACATACATCAGCAATCAATGGGAAGAATTTTATGGTAATGCTATTATGCAAAGTTTAGGTAACGGCTGGGCAAACTATGTTCATCCTGATGATATTGAAAACGCCGGATCAAAATGGTCAAATTCCATTAGCACGGGTACTTTATACGAAACAGAATTTCGTGTATTGCACAAAAGCAATAGTTACCGATGGATACTTGTGAGAGCTTTGCCTATTCGTGACAACACAGGTGACATTAAATCCTGGTATGGTTCAAATACCGATATACAGGACAAAAAAGTAACAGAGCAGGCCCTTAAAGAAAGCAGAGAACAGTTTCAGGCAGCTATTGATGCAAATGAGGGAATATTATGGACTAACAATCCACAAGGGAAAATGGAAGGCGAACAACGGGGATGGGCTGCTTTAACCGGTCAAAGTTATGAAGAGTACCAGGGATATGGATGGTCAAAAGCTGTACACCAGGACGATGCCGAAGCTACTATTACAGCGTGGAATGAAGCTGTGAGCGAACGAAAAAGATTTGTTTTTGAACATTGTCTGAAAACATTACACAATGAATGGAGATTGTTTTCAGTAAGAGCCATTCCGTTATTTAATAATGATGGATCAATTAGGGAGTGGGTAGGTGTTCACACTGACGTTACCGAACGAAGAAAAGCAGAAAAATCTCTCAGGGCAAGTGAACAAAGGGTAAGAAGCCTGGTAGAGAGCGCTCCTTTCCCCATTGGTGTATATATTGGAAAAGAAATGCTGATAGAACTTGCCAATCAGGCAATATTAGATGTATGGGGTAAAGGAAATAAGGTAATTGGAAAGTTGTATTCTGAAATACTGCCGGAGCTGGAAAACCAGGAAATATTCGAACAACTTGATCAGGTTTATACTACCGGCCTCGCATTTCATGCTGATAACCAAAGGGTAGATATAGAAGCTAATGGAGTTCTAAAATCCTGGTATTTTAATTACAGCGTTACACCTTTATTTGATGAAGCAGGCAAAGTGTACGGAGTAATGAATACCGGGGCAGATGTAACAGATCTAAACGTTGCAAAATTGCAGTTAGAGGAAAGTGAAGAAAGATTTCGGACTATGGCTGAAGCCACAGACATTTTAATTGCAGTAAGCAATGAAACGGGTAATGCGATATACTTTAATAAGGCATGGACTAATTTAACCGGGCGGCCAATAAAGAACTTAATGGATTTTGGATGGGTTGATCTTGTCCACCCCAATGATAAAGAAAAGCTTCTCAATATTTATTTGAGTGCGCTTGAGAAAAAAGAGCCTATCACCGGAGAATTCAGAATATTAAATAAAGAAGGAGAATACAGGTGGCTGCTCGCAAAAGGACTGGTACGATTTAGACCAGATGGTTCTTTCGCAGGGTACATCAGCTCATCTATCGATATTACGGAGCAAAAACAATCTGCAGAGGCTTTGGAAAAAAAGGTTCAATCCCGAACAAAAGAATTAGCTGAAGCCAATCTGCAGCTACAACAATCAAACTTAGAATTAAACCAGTTTGCTTATATCGCTTCTCATGATTTACAGGAGCCGGTACGAAAAATTCAAACTTTTGCACAACTATTGGAAGGGAGCATAGGAGATGTATCTGAGAAGGCAAAAAATTATATTTCCAAGATACAACGGTCGGCATCGAGAATGAAAAACCTGATTGATGATGTCTTAAAATTTTCATTGTTATTGAATGAAAGCGAAAAACGGGAAGACATTGATTTAAATAAAGTTTTGGATTTTGTTTTAGAGGATTATGAATTATTAATTGAACAAAAAGATGTAAAAATAACAGCAGATGTTTTGCCGGTCATAGAAGCTATACCCCTGCAAATGAATCAGCTTTTCACAAATATGATATCAAATGCACTAAAGTTTAGCAGTACTGAACGACAACCCAACATATCTATCACAACAAGAATTTTAACAAAGCAAGAGGTTCGGCAACATAACGATCTTAATGAAGATAAAATACACTATTTAATAGAATTTAAAGACAATGGGATTGGCTTTAACCAGGATCATGCTCATAAGATATTTTTAATGTTTCAAAGGTTACATATTAAGACTTCCTATGCAGGAACAGGGATTGGTTTAGCCATGTGTAAAAAAATAATAGTAAATCATACTGGAGTTATTTATGCAAATTCTAATTTAGATGAAGGCGCTTCATTTACCATAATACTTCCTCGGGTTCAATGATGAACCTTTTTCTGTTAATAGTGTTTTAGAAGCTTCTCATTGGTTTAAGTGTTCTAAATGACACTTGAATATAAAATGGTTGCAGGATTGCGCAATTGGAACTTTAATAATGAATTACTATTGCACTCGTCCATCTATGAGTATTCACATTGACACATCGGGTTGGATTACGATCTTTGGCCTGCTATTCATTCATAAACATCATCTCTTTGTATCCAGAAGTAAAAAATAAAAATGAAAATAAAAAATTGTATTAAAAAAATTACTGTGCTGGCATTACTTTTAGTATTTGCGGGTAGTGGTTCCGTGTATTCGCAGTCCCAGATATTTATCGAAAAAGATTCTGACGTCAAAGCAATAAAAATTGCTGATGATGTAATGAATGCGAGTGGTGGTAAAAAGAATTGGGACGCTACCCACTTTATTACCTGGAACTTTTTTGGAAGCCGCAAATTAATCTGGGATAAATATACCGGGAATGTTAGAATTGAAAATGTAAAGAATGATACCAAAATTCTCATGAATATAAATACTTCAAAAGGGAAAGCCTTTAAAGATGGGGCAGAAATGACAAACCCGGATTCTGTAGCAAAGTATGTGGAAGAAGGCCGCAAAATATGGATCAATGATTCTTATTGGTTAGTTATGCCCTTTAAAATGAAAGATCCCGGGGTAACGTTGAAATACATAAATGAAGATACAACACAGAAAGGTGCAAAATCAGACGTAGTGCGGCTCACGTACAAGGGCGTAGGGGTAACACCTAACAATGGTTTTAATGTTTGGGTGAATAAAAAAACGCACCTGGTAGATCAGTGGGCATATTATAAAGAAGCCAGTCAACCCAACCCCAACTTTATATTAACGTGGGATGATTACAAAACCTTTGGAAAAATTAAACTCTCCGCTGCACGGGGAGACCGAAAGATTAGCGACATACAGGTTTTTAATAACGTTCCTGAAAGTGTATTTTCTTCGTTTGCCCCTGTTGATATAAGCAGTTTGAAATAATTGTTCCGCAGAAAGTTATATGTATAAGGTTTTTCATGGCAACGAAAAAAGGTTTTGGCATACGAAATAATAAAATGAGTAGAACAACAGGGACTAACCGAAATACTTTTACAGTTACTATAACTTAGAAAGGTGAAGCTTTCATTATCATGCTTATCATTGCGATAATAGTTCTTGCAGTACACCATCTTAGTCTTCTCAGGATGCAGTGTTAATTCAAACTCCTGCATCCTTGCTTTCAGTTCTTCTGCCGTCGCCGGTCTTCATTGTAGCGCTGCCGTTATGAGGTGTTGTCACCTGCAACAGAAGCGTTGGGGCATCTGCAATCAAATAGGACGTGGTATTTTAGAAACGTTATCGTTAATAACAACTGCTCCGTTTTAATATGCAGGGAAAAATATTAACTTCCACCATGCTTTTTAGTCAATGCTATCCTAATTATTTTACAGCCACGATTTTGGAGTGGAAGCTTTTATTAAAACAAGATAAATGCAATGATGTTATTGTATCGAGATATCGAGCTTAGAATTCTTAGTAAGCGAGAATAAAATAGAAGTGTGCAAAATTCTTAATTTAAAAAAAGATGAAAAGTTTATTTGCAATTTTAGTAGCAGCATTATTAGTTACAGGCAAGGCGCTACCTCAGCAGGCACGTGGCCAGACCTACTGCAACCCGTTGAATATAAGTTATCGGTTTTCCTTGAACAAACCCTCACGACGCGAACTTGCCGATCCTGCTATTGTTTTGTATAAAGACAATTATTTTTTTGTTTGCTTCAAAAGCAGGTGGCTATTGGTATTCAAAAGACCTGCTTAATTGGAATTTCGTGACTACTACTACTTTGCCCATTGAGAATTATGCTCCCACCGCAGTTGTAATAAATAATTCACTTTATTGGTTGGCAAACAGTACTTCTACTTTATATCGAACAGATGATCCCATAAGCGGAAAGTGGGAAATAGCAAATCCTTCATTTCCTGGGGTGGGAGACCCTGATCTTTTTGCAGATACGGATGGCAGGGTATATTTTTACTATGGGTTATCTGATAGAGATTCCATTAAGGTAGTTGAATTAGATGTAAACAACCATTTAAGTCCGAAAGGAGAAACCGTTAACCTTTTCAAAGGAAATCCATCAGAACACGGATGGGAAAGGTTCGGTGATTATAACGAAAGTGATAAAGCTCCCTGGATTGAAGCTGCGTGGATGATTAAACATAACGGCAAATATTACCTTCAATATTCTGCCCCTGGTACCGAATTTAAAAGCTATGCCGAGGGATATTATACTTCCGACAATCCATTAGGTCCATTTACGTATGCTCCAAACAATCCATTCTCAGCTAAACCGGAGGGCTTTATTGCCGGAGCGGGGCACGGGGCAACTTTTATGGATAAAATATGGTAACTGGTGGAATATAGCCACCATGTCTGTTTCCGTAAAAGATAGAAATGAACGCAGGTTGGGTCTGTTTCCAGTTACTTTCGATAAACAGGGACTTTTAGTTGCACATACCGAGTTTAGCGATTATCCAATGGTGATGCCCAACCGGAAATACAACGACGTAAGTGAATTGTTCCCAGGGTGGATGATGCTATCTTATAAAAAAACAGCCGAAGCGTCTTCAAGTATTGATTCTCACCCAACAACTTTTGCTTTTGATGAAAATGTACGGGATTACTGGAGTGCGCAAACAGGTAATAAAGGTGAATGGCTGAGTGTAGATCTGGGATCGTTGTGCACGATCAATGCTGTACAGACAAATTTTGACGAAAACAATATAGAACTTTTCGGGCGTACTGGTGTACTAAGCCATCAATATCTTATCGAATATTCCTCTGATAAAAAAACATGGAAAACATTGGTTGATAAAACAGCTAACGCAGCCGATTTAACGCACCAATACGATGTAATGAGCTATCCTGTAAAAGCACGATATATAAAAATAACAAACTATCGCGTGCCGGGTGGCACTTTTGCTATTTCGGGTTTTCGGGTTTTCGGATCAGGAAAGGGGAAAAAACCAACTAAAGTAGGTTCATTCCATATGGTAAGAGATACCACCGACTCCCGCACTATTAAACTATCTTGGAATAAACAACTATACGCCAATGGTTACAACATACGATTTGGTACACAACCAGATAAATTATATCGTAGCTATCAGGTGTATAGCGACACTGCTGTAACCATCCGGAGTCTTAATAAAGATCAAAAATATTGGTTTGCCGTAGATGCGTTTGGGGAAAATGGGGTTACGCCGGGTAATACACATAAAGCGATTACAGACAGCACACAAGGTGCATATTGAAGCAGTTAAATCGCTTTTAGCAGGCAAGCCTTAGAACGGCGTACAACAAAAGGTCACTGTGGCACAACAATGATTTGGAAAAAATGTGACCCCAAAATTCTGTATTGGCGTTAATAGGATGAGAAAAGGAGCTGGAATGGCAGCCATATATGAAAGCCGTTAGACAAGATATCTTCGTTGTCTGGCTACAGGCTAAAAGCATGATGTGATACCTTTGTTTTTTAACGACAATTCTTCAACTAGACGAATGTGAAGGTCGGTACCAATAGTTTCAAACTTATACTCAAAATCATTTATAAGAAGTCATCATCAACAACCGGAGATGGTGAAATCCGCAAATGAATGTGGAGGGTAAATGGAAACCGAAAAAATGAAAGCACCTTCCTATCTCTTCTTCAAGTCTCACAACATAATCTGATACAATCTATTCGTTTTGTTGCCAGAGCGGGAACAACTGCTCTCGACTTTTTATCTATTTGAGTGAAAAAGACCAGGGACAAAAAAATATCTCTTAATAATTATGACTCTTAGATAAGTTTTTTTATATTGTTACAACCTTTCCCCTTTTCTATAAAAGTCCAACCAATCGTATTCTTTTCTTTATTTATAACACTTAAAATTTAAAACAAATGAGCGTTTTTCTAAGACACTATGCTAGTATGAAAACCGGCATGCTAGCACTGACTACTTTTATCTTATCTGTCTTTTTTACAGCATGTAAAAAAGAGAGCCGGCCCCCTGAGTTTAAAATAAGTGTAGTGGCCTCGGGGCTTGTCAACCCTATGGGCATCGAAGCCGATGGCGCCGGCAATATTTGGGTCAGCGAATCTGGCACTGCGAAGAATGACGCTAAAGTAGTATTGATAAAACCAAACGGAAAAACGTACGATGCAATAGTAAATCTTTCCGCATTTATTAATGAAAATTCGGGCGAACCGCAAGGAGCAGCGCATTTGCTTTTAGACGGTGGTATACTGTATATACTTTCAGGAACTTACATGTACAAAGCAAACGTATCGTCATTCAAGCCCGGTGATGCTCCCATAGATGGTTCTAAGCTACCTTATGAAGATATTGGGAGTTTTGTGCGTTCTTATCCTTTTGTAAACAATGCTCATGATACACACCCATATAATCTTACTAAGGGTCCTGATGGAGATATTTATATTGCCGATGCAGGTGCTAATGCTATCATTCATCGCAAAAGTGCAGGAAGCTATTCTGTGCTGGCAGAAATACCGGGTTTTGCCAATCCAACCCCCGTCGGCCCTCCACAAGTGCAATCCGTACCTACAGGTCTGTTCTTCGATGGTCAGAATTTTCTGGTAACTACACTTACCGGTTTCCCTTTTATTACCGGGAAGGCTGTTGTTTATAAAGTTTCGCCAGCCGGTAATGTTTCACTGTATCAACCGGGCTTTACTACACTCGTTGATATTGTGGAAGGAAATATGAATGGTCATCTCGTATTGCAATACGGCGCATTTGGTCAAACCTGGTTCGTGCCAAATACCGGATCACTGATTTTGATAAATGGATCCTCTTCGCAAGTGCTGACCAGCTCACTTAATATGCCTGTCGCCCTTAAGCAGGTCAACCCTTACACGTGGTATATAACAAGTATGGGTGATGGCACTGTTTTAAAAGCAAGCTACAATTAACCTTAATTGAGTAAAATATGGTGGGG
>JBBPZJ010000357.1:0-5576 GCA_038199395.1 Chitinophagales bacterium | reverse complement strand
TTTTAGCATATAGCTTCAGCGTTTTTACAGCAATTACCCTCATACATACTTACAAATATAATGGATGTTACCCGATTGGTAACGGCCTTTTTGCAGGAAGTATAGTTTAAGGGTTGTATTATATTAATTTTTCAGCATTTCGGGCTTGGTGTCTTTACCTTTTATGCGGCTCATGTTGTAGCTGCGCGTTTCCTTATCGTGTACATCGGCCATGCGGCAAAACTTTGGTAAGAGCTTCTTACTTTGTAAAAATGAGATTGCCACCCGTGGGCCGCTTTTCACATACCCGTTAGCAGAGTTCGCAATGGTATTTTCAGGGTTGACCGATGACCTTTAAATAAAATTAGCTGATAGGGCATGGGGTGTGTAAAGGTCGGTAAGACGTTGCCCCATGTTGTAGCTTCGCATTTCAACTTGTATATTCGTGTATGCTGAACAGACAGGAAATATTATCAACCTTAAAAAACGCCAAACCCGAACTTGAAAAGAAATATGGGCTAACGGCAATAGCACTGTTTGGATCGTACAGTAGGAATACTCATGTAGCGGGTAAAAGTGATGTAGATGTAATGGTAGAATTTAGCGAACCCATTGGCCTGGGGTTTGTTGATCTTGCAGATGAACTGGAAATGTTACTTAAATTGAAAGTTGATCTTGTGTCGCGAAAGGGAATCAAACCTAAATATTTCAAGGCAATAGAACCAGAACTTGTTTATGTCTAAACGTGATACACAACTCCTGCTGGAAGATATGCATGAAGCTTGCAAAAAAATTATCACCTATACGAATGGCTTTACCTACGATGATTTTTTAGCAGATGATAAAACTATTGATGCAGTTGTTAGAAATTTTGAAATTATCGGGGAAGCTGCTGCAAGGATGTCTGAAGAATTCAAAATAACTTACCCTGAAATTGAATGGATAAAAATAATTGGTTTTCGTAACCGGATTATCCATGAATATTTCGGAATAGACTACGAGAATCTCTGGAAGATTAAGGAAAAAAACATTCCTGAATTATCGGAGAGAGTTATGATGATTCTACAGAACCTTGCGCCTTGATGTAGCTTGCGAAGCTATTCAAAAAATTTTTCGACATTAATCAGCTTTAAGTAACACTCCTCGGGTCAGTCACCTTCCGTCTTAAATTTTGTAATGCGTCAAATGCTTTCTTCTCATTCGACACGTCCTTTTATCATATTCAACCACCATTCAGTCCTTGTCTTAGGAACAACAAAGTATTTACAACTCCTATGTCCATGTCAGAAACATCCATGAAAAAAGATTACTGTTTTGTATTTAGGTAAAACAATATTAGGTTCACTGGGGAGGTTTTTAGCATGAAGACGATAGCGAAAACCTTTCGCATGCAGAAACTTTCGAACGAGCATCTCAGGCTTGGTGTCCTTGCCTTTTATGCGGCTCATATTGTAGATTCTCGTTTCCTTATCATGCACATCGGCCATGGCTGTAAAACACAAGTAAGAATTGTTGCAGTTGGTGGTCGATCAATAGTATTAACAACCGTACAAGGTGCGACGCAAGAGAAACCTCAAACCGCTAGAGGGGCTTTAAAGCCAAACAAAATGAACTTGATGATTTTTTTGCAGCAGCATAAGTGTGCGACGCAACTTAAGGTCAATTGAAATTCCGCCGCTGGTAACAAAAAAGCAACCAAAATCATTAGTAGAAAAGATCAATAGAACCACTGACGCCTGGTCCATAAAAATATTATAACGTAACTTTTTTACTGCCACTGCTATTATCAACCAAATTGCACTAATTTGTAATCATCCACCAAAATAAAACCGCCACATGAAAGAAATTAAAACAACTGCAGGGTACTTAATATTCGTCGCATTGCCTTTGGTGTTGTTATTTGGCTGCAGCAAATCATTGCAGAACTTATCGCAACCCAGCATTGCTCCCACTACAACAACCGCCTTTTCTACGCTGGTGTGGTCTGATGAATTTGATGGAACTGCAGTGAACACTTCTAATTGGGGCTACGATATAGGCGGTAGTGGATGGGGCAATAATGAGAAGGAATATTACCAGGCGTCGAACGCAACTGTAGCTAACGGTAACCTGGTTATTACTGCAAAAGAAGAAAGGGTAAAAAGTAACCCGTATACCTCTGCCCGTTTGAAGACGCAGGGCAAAAAAGAGTTCACTTATGGCAAGATAGAGGCACGAATAAAAATTCCTTTAGGGCAGGGATTGTGGCCAGCCTTCTGGATGCTGGGCGCTAATATTAATACGGTTTCGTGGCCAGCTTGTGGAGAGACTGACATAATGGAGCATATAAATGCAGACAATATTTTTTATGGTACCATGCATTGGGATAATGGCGGCCATAAAAGCCAGGGTAGCAAAATTACCACCACTACCCCTGCCGACTACCACATCTATTCAATCGAATGGGATAACACTTCCATCCGTTGGTACTTTGACGGGGTTAAATACTTTGAAAACAGTATTCTTAATAATGCCAATGGGACCGAGGAATTTCACAAGCCTTTTTTTATATTGCTTAATCTTGCTGTGGGCGGTAATTGGCCCGGCCAGACCATAGACAATTCCAAATTGCCTGCAAGCATGTATGTAGATTATGTAAGAGTGTATCAGTAAAGAGCATTAATATTAATATGCAGGCTGACGGGTTTTCGCTAAAACGGTTACCGATAATAAATGACTTTTTAAAAACAACGGAAGGGTTAAGTATAGGATTACCTGTGCGATAATTTGTTTCAACAAGAAACCCGATAAACTTCTGATGGCATAAACCAGGTGCCTGTTACATATTTCTAATTCTTCCGCTTTATTGTAGAAGGGCGCCTCTCTTGCCAGTTATGCCACGTTTCTTTTAATGGGTCCAATTTTGACGAAAGGCCTTTTACACGCTACAAAGGCCGGAGGAAAATTTTCAGATATTCATCTTTTAAATCATTTTACTGGGCGCGGAAGAAATGATAAAATTGTTATCTTACTTCTTTTGTAATCTCACCATATGAAAAAAATTATCATCGGTGCTGGCTTTTTATTAGTTGTGTTGATTTCGGTAGTTCCATTCGTATTTGGTCGCAAGTACCAGCAACAGGGTTATATTTTTGAGCATGAAAAAGACATCGCAAAAGAACAACCCTCTCCGCATGATGGACCCGGTATGTCAACCGCTTACTCGTTTTTTTCAAAAGCGCCTGGTCTTAAACTTACTTTTCGTAAACGTGTTTTACCTAAAGGATCGGCGATAGGCTATCATCCACAACAGGAGGATGAAATTTACTACATTGTAAGTGGTACAGGCATTATGAAGATGAATAACGACAGCTTTGCTGTGAACGCAGGAGACGGCATTCTTACACGACCGGGTAATTCGCATGGTTTACAGCAAACGGGTAATGAGGATCTTGTCGTAATCATTAATTACCTCGCAAAGTAAGTAACCATTATTATAAACGCTTTCACTCTCTAACCACACCGAAACGTGATCGCATTGCTATAACCAACCACTAATATCAGGTTTCGTTCTGTCGGCGAGAAGTAAAATGTTAATTACTTACGACATCGTAATTAGTTATTAAGCTTGTGTTAGTATCGTGAATAATTGAATTACTTTAGTCGACCCGGTTTTAAACAGCTAAAAGATGTGACATGAGGACTAAGCCGCTGGTAATTGCAATATGTTCATTTTCTACATTTACAGACACTGACGCCGTAGGTCAATCTACAGCCCGCTTTAATGCTGTTAAATTAACTGAAGCAACTGCATTATCTGACCGGGTTATAACGCTCAATCTGGTGGAAAAAAATAATGGCGTAGAAGTAAATTGGTCGGCCAACGGGCCGAACGATCATACAGCATTTGAGATAGAAAGGTCAAAGGATGGAATGAACTTTAGCAGAATTGCCTCTATCCCTTCTTCTTTTAAAGACAATGCAACTTATTTTTATTTTGATAATAATCTACCCTTAACTAATATTATTTATTATCGTCTTCGTCAGTGTAAGGTGGGTAACGAGTGTTTATATTCGGAAACAAAAACGCTAAAGATAACGTCTCAAAAATTTTTGAAAATGTATCCGTTGTCGAATGGCAATATGTTTCGTGTAATGTATACAGCCAATGATGCTTCTGATGTACTCATGCAATTGTATAAAAATAATGGTAGTGAAGTATACAGGGAGAAAAGAAAGGTTACTGCCGGCCTCAATGAGTTCGACATTACTATTGATGCATTGCCACGGGGCTTGTACATTTTAAAAGTTACCGAGGGCGATAAATTCGAGTCAAGGTCTTTCGTAAAATAAGATTGATTGACAGTCCCCATGTTGTCTGAGTTCCCTTCCTTTACCTATTGCTGGTTGCAATGAAAAAAATCTGTTCGGCGGGTTCTTCTTTTTATACCCATTATCCCTGTTTTATACATCCACTTGTCGTTTCCCTGAAGGCATATAGTAAGTAAAGGAACAAGGAGTTTAACAACTTTTTTTTTGTTTTATACTACTTATTTTACTGCTATGAAAGGCACATACTCTTTTATTGCACTATTAGTTTCAAATCGGGTTGCAAGCACAACACATAGAGCGGTTTTATGATTGGCAATGGAAGTTGACCGAGCCAAATAAAGCCCATTTCATTTCATTGATAGACAGGAAGGACTCCTTATAGTTTCGGCAGGATTATTACATCCACGAGCGGTCGATGCAGATGATCGGGTCCTATAACGATAATTCTGTAAGATTCCACACGGCGTGTTTCAATACTTTCATTCCAACAAAAACTCAATTAAAACGGGTGAATATGTAAATGGAAAAAGCAAGGGATTGGGGTAGGTTTTCATTCAAATGGATAATGGGCGATTCGGCTTTATTTGAAAACAGAGAAATAGCAGGAACATTGCTTGCATGGTATTCAAACGGCTTCCTTGCTGACTCTTCAGTACGTATGGAAGATGGAAGCGGCGTTTCAGTTGGTGGTTTGATAACGAATTCATACTTAAAAGTTTAATATTACAATCTTCAGCAACAACATTGTAATTTCTATCTGAAAAATTTCGTTTTGTAACCTTTCGAGATCACTTTTATTATTCTCGTCTTTTTCTCCAATATCTATCAAAATTTTTTGGAGAAACTATTTCCAACATTTATACAGCTTTCCCCTTTACAATTTCTAAATCAGTCTCGTCTTCTCGGAAAATATCACCCGAACCAGCAAAGCCATCGAAATAAAGTGTGCGAAACTCTGGATATTTGTTCATGGTGGTTAAATATGCTTTTGCATAATCAACCACCATTTCCATTTTTTGCACCGTCCAGTCTCCTCCAAATTGGTTCATAAATAAGTTTTAATCAATAAATCTATACAAGTTTCTCAAAACAATCTCATCTGCTCTCCCGGCCTTTTAAACTGGCTGCAATCCAATCCTAACCTCTCATGATTTAATCCGTATTTAGCTGTGTACTTTCGATATTGTTGTGCTACCATTTCTGCTACATTTCCTTCGCCACGCATGCGTACTCCCCAACGGCTGTCGTTTACTTTTCCATCATGACCGCCTTCTATCAAATGCCAG
>JBBPZJ010000356.1:0-6962 GCA_038199395.1 Chitinophagales bacterium | reverse complement strand
GGTTATCTTTTTATAGCCCGGCAGGTGAAAACAGGCTTTTTTAAAATGCCTTGAACAACGATCATTAAGATAATAATGTCGGCTATTATAGAAAGCCATTGTTGAAAGCTAGCAGGTGAGATTTGTCGTCCCAGCAAACCAAAAGCAAGCCTAGAGCGCTGTAGGTAATAATGCGAGTCCCTGCACCTTTCGGTAGTTGGATCGATACATTGGTCTTTTGGGAGTTATATTTTTCATACTCTTCATCATCTTTCAATTCTCTTCCATTGTAAGGAGCATACTTCAGCATTGTATACACCATACAAACGACTAAAAAAGGCGATATTGAAAACATTAAAAGCGACATGGTGATTGAGATCTCCAGTCGTAACATGACGGTGTAGAATACCAGGTATAATGTTACAAAAGCTGTTCTAAATTTATAGTTTTTCATGTTCCGGTACTTGTTTTCGTACCTATAAAACTATAAAAAGCAAGACCTGCATTTACAGTTAAAGCTTATATACCAGAACTCTAAATAGCTGCTGCACAAAGGGCGCTTCTGAAATACTTCCTTCTTTTGCAATAGAAGTAAAAGTGATTGGATAAAAGGCGAATGGTCGTTCTTATAAAGAGAAGTCTCTCTTAATTTGTTCTGCTACTTTATTAATCACCGTATCCACTTTTATAGCAAGTGTTTTCAGGTTTTCAGTGTTTACTTTATTTTTTCCATCCACTTCAATCGACCTGATATCTTTAACTATAGAGTGTACATTCAAACTATCAATGGTTGATTTTAGTTTGTGGGCAAGTTTAGAAGCTTTAGCCCATTCTCCTGCTTGTGTTGCTTCCACCATCTCTGCACTTGTATCCGGAATTGTGTTGAGATAGATTTGAGCGAGGGCAGTAAGAAAATCGTTATTACCCGCCGCTATTTCTTCTAGTTGGTTCAAATCATATAGTTTTTCTGCAGGTTCCATAAATATTTCCATTTCACTTTTTTTTATTTGTTTTGTCATTTTACATTAGTACTTAGACCTACTGAGCATTTACTTAATTATTGTTTTTTGTACGCCTTGCACTCTAATTCATAAAGCTTGCTTCAAAAGAAAACTTTTTATTCACAAAGACTTCTTTGTTCTGTATCATTCTGTAAATAGTAGACTTTCCTACATCTAACTTTCTGGCCACCTTTAATACATCGTAGTTGTATTTGTCAAGGTGAAATTGAATAAATTTTATTGTAAATTCTTTTAATGTAGCTTCTTTTAACATAAAGTCGCTAATCATGTTTTGCGACATTACATTAAGGTGTTCTGCTTCAATTTCTTTATCTTCTGCCATTACACATGCAAGATCTATAACAGATTTTAGTTCCCTTACATTCCCGGGAAAAGCATGCCCCATCAGCTTCTTTTTTGCTTCAGTTGACAAGTTTTTCCTTGGAAGATTATTCTCTTTACAGAAATTATCCATAAAGTGCTTCGCAATTACTAAAACGTCATTTTCTCTTTCCCGCAAAGCCGGAAGATGGATGGGTAATCCTAAAATACGATAGTACAAATCTTCTCTAAAAGTTCCGTTTTTTACCATTTCAAGCAGGTTTCTGTGAGTGGCTACAATAATGCGAACATCAATTTTAACCACTTCGTTGCTACCCACTCTCACAATTTCTTTTTCCTGTAAAGCCCGCAGCAATTTGGCTTGCATATTTATATCCATTTCGCCAATCTCATCGAGAAATAATGTACCCTTCGACGCTTCTTCAAACTTACCTATGCGTCGTGAAATGGCGCCGGTAAAAGCGCCCTTTTCGTGGCCAAACAATTCGCTTTCTAAAAGATCTCTTGGTATAGCAGCGAGGTTCACAGCTACAAACGCCAGATTTTTACGGGGAGAGTTATAATGTATAGATTTTGCAACCAGTTCTTTACCCGTTCCTGTTTCACCTGTAACTGACACAGTGATATTGGTACGGGTAGCTTTCTCCATCATGCTGAAAACCCTTTGTATAACAGGACTGTTGCCGATAATTGCATTGCTAAAATCGTACTTTCTGCTGACCTCTTCTTTTAGTGTTTCTATTTCCTGTTTTAGCTGTATGTTTTCCCTCAAATTTATAATGGCATTCCACAATTTATCCTTTGCATCTTCATCCTTTACGATGTAATCGTTTGCGCCTTTCTTGAGCAAATCCAAAGCAACTTTTACATTTTCCTGCCCACTGATAATAATAACTTTAGTTTCAGGACTTGTTTCTTTGATTTGCTTCAACAGCTTGTCCCCGTTCATATCGGGTAAAGAATAATCTAGTGTCACTACATCAGGTTTCTCATGCAGTCTGGAAAGGAAAGATTTGGCTGTATCGAATTTTTGGATGAAGTAGTCGGGGTTAAGCGACAAGTAATACTCTAACATAGAGCTATACCATAGATCATCCTCTACGATAAAAACCTTAAAGGTCTTTGGGTTTTTCATATGTTTATTAAAACGAAAAAATATTTAAGCTATTGTTTGTCATCGCTATCTTGAGAAAAAAAATCATAGGAGACGTTTCATTTTCTTACCAGAAGCAGATAAAATGTCGGGATAAAACTTTCTTTTAGTGAAGCCAGAGATGACTGAAAGGGAATTTCGGCCATTTTCCTATATTCTGGTTATACTTGCCGGTATTGGTTATTTTTGCTGTAGAAGTATAATTTTAATAATGATAAGATGGAAGTAAATGACGAATTAATAGATCAACTTTCGAACCTGGCAAGGTTGACTTTTAGGCCCGAGGAAAAAGAAGGAATAAGAAACGATCTGCAAAAAATGATTTCTTTTATTGAGAAATTAAATGAACTGGATACAACAGGTGTGGAGCCATTATTATTTATGACAGATGAGGTAAATGTTTTAAGGGATGACGAAGTGAAGGGCTCAGTAACCAGAGAGGAGGGTTTACTAAATGCACCTTTGAAGGATGATAAATTTTTTAAAGTGCCTAAAGTCATCCGGAAAAATTAATATTAATATCACGAATAAGTAATGAGTTGCATTATACACCTTAGCGATATTCGGAAGAGCTACTTTATGGGTAACCAGGCTATACCGGTTTTAAAAGGAATACATCTGGATATTTACAAAAATGAATATGTAGCGCTGATGGGGCCCTCCGGCTCCGGCAAAAGTACCGTAATGAATATTTTAGGATGCCTGGATAGCCCGACTTCAGGTTCTTATGTATTGAATGGAAAGGATGTAAGTAAGATGGCGGACAACGATCTGGCAGAAGTTAGAAACAAAGATATCGGTTTCGTGTTTCAGCAATTTAACCTGCTGCCGCGACTTAATGCCGCAGAAAATGTAGCGCTGCCTTTGGTATATGCCGGCGTTGCTAAAAAAGAACGGATAGAAAGAGCGATGGAAGTTTTGGGTAAAGTAGGCCTTGCTGACAGAAGTCACCATAAGCCCAACGAATTGAGCGGTGGTCAAATACAGCGTGTGGCAATTGCACGAGCATTAATTAATAACCCTGCCATTATACTTGCAGATGAACCAACCGGTAATCTTGATAGCAAAACCTCGATTGAGGTCATGGATATTTTTGGTAAAATTCAGGCATCAGGAAATACGGTCATTTTAGTTACACATGAAGAAGACATTGCAAAATATGCTTTAAGAATTGTGAGATTGAGGGACGGCATCATAGAGAGTGACACTACAAAATCTTCTAACCCTGCGGAGCATTATATGCAGGTGTAATTATTTAAAAAAGAGCGAACAGTTACTAAAACAGTTTGTTAAATCAAAACGAAGTTAGCGCGGACTAAAACAGCCTCAGCGATGTAGTTGAAATTCTGCAGCGGTAGCAATGAGGTTTCCGGCAGCAGACCAAGAAGAAAATAATGGCAATAAAGATTTATACAAAAACAGGCGATCAGGGTAAAACTTCACTTATCGGCGGAACTAAAGTACCTAAAAGTAACATTCGTATTGAAAGCTACGGAACAGTTGATGAATTAAATTCTTTTATCGGATTGTTAAGTGATCATGTTCCAGAAGATTTAGTAAGAAAGAATTTGAAAGAAATACAAGATCGTCTTTTTACAATCGGTTCTTCATTGGCGTGCGATCCGGAGAAGGAACCCTTAATGCGGCTTCCAGACTTGCAGGAAGCAGATGTTGCAATGCTTGAGAATGAAATGGATAAAATGAATGGGGTTTTACCTCTAATGAAAAACTTTATCCTTCCGGGGGGTCATGTAGCGGTTTCTACAGCACACATTACGAGGTGTGTGTGCAGGCGAGCTGAGCGTTTGTGTGTACAGTTGATGGAAACAGGAAGCTTTGTTGATCCTTTAGTTATTAAGTATCTAAATCGGCTAAGCGACTATCTTTTTGTTTTAGCCCGTTATATCGGGCATATTTTCCAGGTAGAAGAAGTTGCCTGGAAGGCGAGGGTTTAAATTGATAACTTGTTCAATTCTTCCTGGTAATATTTCATTTTTGTTACCTCTTATATTACTGTCGCTTCTTCGCCGATAGCATCTATTATTTTCCCATCTTTCATATGTATTGTACGGTCGCTTACTGCCGCCAGTTCTTCATTATGCGTGACAATCAGGAAGGTTTGGTTAAATTGGGCACGAAGCTGAATGAATAACTCATGAAGTTCTTTGGCATTTTTGCTATCGAGATTTCCCGTGGGTTCGTCAGCAAAAATTATTTGAGGATTATTGATGAGTGCTCTTGCTACAGCGACCCGCTGTTGTTCACCGCCGCTCAACTGTTGAGGTTTATTTTCAAGGCGCCCTTTTAGGTGGAGCGTTTCAAGTAAATGAACCGCTCTTTCGGTAACTGATCGTTTCTTTTTGCCTGCTATCCATCCGGGAATGCAGACATTCTCAAGCGCATTAAATTCGGGCAGTAAGTGATGAAACTGAAAAACAAAGCCAATATGTTCATTCCGAAATCTTGCCAATGGCTTACCTTTTAAAGTGTCAATTCTGATACCGTCGAGAAAAATCTCGCCATTATCTGCATTATCTAAGGTGCCTAAAATATGAAGCAAAGTACTTTTGCCGGCACCTGAAGATCCTACAATAGACACTATTTCTCCCTTATCAATGGTAAGGTCAACTCCTTTTAAAACTTCTAATGTGCCGTACTTTTTGAAAATATTTTTAGCTGTAAGCATGCAACCTCGCTTAATTAAAAGACTATCAATAAAATACAAACGTACAGGTTACAATGTTAGCCATGCACTTTTAATTAAAAATTTTAATATAACAAGCATTTGCAAAAAGGTTGATTTGGTTTTATCATATATACCCCTACATTTGCAAAAATTTAAAACACACTAAAATGTTTTGGACACTTGAATTAGCCAGTTACCTGGAAGAAGCACCTTGGCCAGCGACAAAAGACGAGCTTATTGATTATTCAATTCGCTCAGGTGCCCCTATTGAAGTTGTTGAGAACTTGCAGGAGTTAGATGACGAAGGGGAAGTGTATGAAAGTATTGAAGACATATGGCCCGATTATCCCAGTCAGGATGACTTTATGTTTAATGAAGACGAATATTAGTATTATTTACACTAGAAAGATTTATAATTACAAAAGCCATTCGAGTAAGAATGGCTTTTGTTTTTACGTTCCGAGATAACTTATATAAACAATATAGGGTACGCCTATTTTGCCATTTGCTCTATCACTTCCGCAGTTACACCGGTGAAGCTGAAACCGCCATCGTGAAAAAGGTTTTGCATAGTAACCATTTTAGTAAGATCACTAAACAGAGTAACACAATAATTGGCGCAGTCCTCGGCAGTTGCATTGCCTAGAGGGCTCATTTTTTCTGCAAATGCTATGAATCCGTCGAAGCCTTTTACTCCACTTCCTGCAGTAGTGCGGGTAGGGGATTGGCTAACTGTATTGATACGAACGTTTTTCTTTTTAGCATACTGGTATCCAAAACTTCTTGTAATGCTTTCCAGCAAGGCTTTTGCATCGGCCATTTCGTTGTAATCAGGAAAAACTCTTTGAGCTGCAATGTAAGTAAGGGCTACAACGCTTCCCCATTCGCTAATCGCATCCATTTCATAGGCAAGCTGGAGTACTCTGTGAAAACTAAGTGCAGATATATCTAAGGTTTTATGGGTGAAATCGTAATTTAAAGCTGTGTAATGATTGTTCTTACGCATGTTCATACTCATTCCAACACTATGAAGTATGAAGTCGACAGGTCCACCAAAATGTTCTACACTTTTTGCAATCAGATTCTTTAAATCATCATTACTGGTGACATCAGCAGGAATGACCGGGGCATTGCCACAAGCTTCCGCTAGTTTGTTTATTTCGCCCATTCGTAATGCAATGGGTGCATTCGTTAAAATAATTTGTGCTCCTTCTTCATAACACTTTTCTGCTATCTTCCATGCAATTGATTGCTCGTTAAGTGCACCAAAGATGATACCTTTCTTTCCCTTCAATAAGTTGTATGCCATTATGAGTTGGTTTTGTTTTTATTAACAAGTGGTAAAAATAGAAATTCAATTCCTAATCTGGAAAAAGAATGTAAAATAGAGCCAGGTGCAAATGGAGTGCATGATAAAACCTGTTGCCAAAACGCCAAGAAAGTATATGATAAGGTTTCCGAAACGAGGATCGGAATAGGCGCGCTTTTTTAAGACTGAATGCACCGCATAAACAGGAATGGCAACAAAGACAAGGTATAATAACACAAACCACTGCCAATGAGGAACATTCTTCATAAGTAAGATCTCTTAATTGTGACCTGGCGACTTCCGTCTGCGGATTTGTTGGTTTTACAGAGGTAAGATCTGATAACGAAATAAAATAAACAACAGCAAGAACTGAGAATAAAGATTTCCTCTTAGTTCATTACCATTTCCCTCGCATTTTCCAATGCTGCGGCAGTAGGTTTTTCGCCACTGAGCATTTGTGCAATTGAAGTTATTCTTTCTTCACCGGATAGT
>JBBPZJ010000355.1:0-5798 GCA_038199395.1 Chitinophagales bacterium | reverse complement strand
GGCTCCTCCCGCTATGGGGCACGTTTACGGAAAATTAGTAGATAGTGTAGGAAAACCGGTTAGCGATGCATCGGTTGTGATCCTTCAAAATAAGTTTGATACAGCAAGCAAAAAGAGAAGAGATGTTTTACTGAAAGCAGATGTTACTAAAAGTAACGGAGAATTCAGTTTATCAGAATTACCAATGTTTGGTCCTCTTAAACTGCAGATCTCCGCCATGGGCTTTAAAACCATAGAAAAGGTTGTTCAGTTTCAAATGAAAATGGAGGCACCTGCTTCCGGGAAACCATCCGGAGACCCTTCTGCACAAATGGGTGCGATTACCAGTATGGTAAATTCTTTTGACAAAGATCTTGGCAACCTTCAATTAGCCGTTGATGCAAGGGTTTTAGCAAATGTTACAGTAACTACAAACGCATCCGGGCTTAAAATGGATATTGATAAAAAGGTGTTCAATGTTGAAAAAAACATTGTGAGCGCAGGCGGAACAGCAGTAGACGTAATGCGTAATGTTCCTTCGATACAAGTGGACGTTGACGGTAATGTAAAATTGCGTAATGCAGCTCCCCAAATATTTGTAGATGGACGACCTACTACTTTAACCCTCGACCAAATACCTGCAGACGCAATCGCCAGCGTTGAGGTGATCACTAACCCTTCTGCAAAGTATGATGCATCGGGTGGAAATGCAGGCATCCTGAATATTGTATTAAAAAAGAATAAGCAATCTGGCTACAACGGAAACCTGACGGCTGGTGTTGACAGAAGAGGTGGTATAAATGCCGGTGGTAATTTTAGCATCAGGCAAAATAAAATAAACTTTACTGCTGCGGTTATGATGAACCAGATGAGAAATAAGTCTACCGGCAGCACCAATCGTTTAAATTACGGGGACACGCAAACTCATGTCTTTCAGGAAAACGTAAACAAAACAAAGGGAGCTTTTGTATTTGGAAAAGTAGGTTTCGATTATTTTATAACTAACAGGGCTACAATATCTTTATCAGGCATTAAAGTTCATGGCCAGTTTAATCCTTCTGAAACAATTGATATAACTACTGATAGCCTGTTTAATGCAGGTGTAAAAAGAAGTATGAACAGCAAGCGTTCAACAAGTGGATCAAGAACGTTTGATGCAAATGGTTTGCAGTTCGGTTATGTGTATAATTTTCCTAAGTCGGGCGAGCAGTTAACTGCTGATGCTAACTATTTCTCAGGTAAAAATTCGGGCAATTCTTTATATACAACAAATTACTATAAAGCTGGTAATATTGGAAGCACGCAAATACAGCAATTGATCAGTGAGGGGAAGAATGAGTTTTTTACTGTTCAAACCGATTATACCAATCCAATAAGCAGTGTAACAAAACTTGAAACCGGTTTACGGGCTCAACTGCGTCATACAACAAATAACAACGAAAATTTTAGAGGTTTTCCAAACAGCGCTCTTGTAAAAATACCTGCGGGAACCAGCAATTATAAGAATAACGATAATGTTTATGCAGCTTATGTTAGCGTAAAAAGTTCAGTTAAAAACTTTGGCTATCAGTTAGGCTTGCGTGCTGAAAGTTCTTCTTATAAAGGTGAGCTAACAAATTCAGGTGAACAGTTCAGTAACAAATATCCAATTAGTCTGTTTCCATCCATATTCTTAAGCCAGAAACTGCAAAATAAGCAGGAGCTTCAAGTTAGCTACACACGTCGTGTTAACCGTCCAAATTTCTTCCAGTTAATTCCTTTTACAGATTATACTGACAGCCTTAACATATCAAGAGGTAATCCTAATCTGGTTCCCGAATTTACGAGTTCTTATGAAATGAGTTACATCAAGACGTTGAAAGGAAACAATACCATTTTAGGATCAGTTTACTACAAGCATTCAACCAATCTTATTACCAGAGCGTTTAACAGAGACATCAACCCATTCACCGGAAAGCTTGATATCATTAGCACTTACATTAATGCAAACTCAAGTTATTCTTACGGTGCAGAAGTAACGTCTGTTAATACCTTAGCTAAATGGTGGGATGTTACTACCAATCTAAACCTATATAAATCTAAAATTAACACCGATAATGTTTTCGGAAAATCGCAGGATCCAATATTAAGCTGGTTTGGTAAATTCAACAGCACCTTTAAACTGCCCAAAACTTTTACAGTTCAGTTGTCTGCAGAGTACCAGAGTAAAACTAATCTTCCTATAAATAACAACCAGGGCGGTGGTTTTGGCGGGGGTGGTCATTTCGGGCAAGCCCAGCAGAGTTCATCGCAAGGGTATATCAGGCCTTTCTGGGGAATGGATCTGGCAGTAAGAAAAACTTTTCTTAAAAATAATGCTGCTTCCATTGGTGTAAGTTTTAGCGATATGTTCAGAACACGAAAGCAAGATCAGCATTCAGAAAGCATTTATTTTACCCAGGATTACTATCGATTGAATAATCCTCAAATGGTAAGAGTTAATTTCAGCTACCGTTTCGGTAAGATGGATGTATCATTATTTAAGCGTCAGAACCTGAAAAGTACAGGCAACCAGGATGCGATGCAAATGGGACAGTAGTACCCCCCCCGCCCTAAAGGGAGCTTTAGCGAAACAGACAAGAATAGTGGGGTTACCAGAACTTTAAGCGTTAGTGTGTCTGTGGCTAAAAAATCAAATTGATATTCTTGAAAATGCTGTATTTTAAGTTACAAAAACAAAGAAAATGAAAAAATTAGTTCTATCTCTTACTGCATTGCTAAGTATAGCAATGGTACATGCGCAAACTGCTGATGAGATTGTTTCAAAGCATATAGATGCTATCGGCGGTAAAGAAAAACTTGCCCAGGTAACTTCTGTTTATATGGAAAGTAGTACTGAGGTAATGGGAAACGAAAATCCATCAAAAACTTACCTTTTAATAGGTAAAGGATTTCGTAATGAGTCTGAAATTAACGGACAGCAAATCGTAAATGTGATAACTACTACAGGAGGATGGGCAATTAATCCTTTTGGTGGTTCAACAGAGGCTGTAGCTTTGCCTGCCGAGCAATTTAAAAATCTCCAGGACCAGGTGTACATCGACCCCTTTCTTGATTATGCAGCGAGGGGTGGTAAGGTAGAATTGTTAGGTAAAGAGAAGGCCGGCGGTGTTGACGCATACAAGTTGAAGTACACAAATAAAGATAAAGCAGTAATAACCTATTATGTCGATCCATCCACTTACTATATTACGCAGGCCCTAAAAAAGGGAAATGCTATGGGCCAGGAAATAACGATAAACATTAGTTATTCTGACTACAAGAAAAATGACGCAGGTATTTACATGCCTTATACTACAAACATCGATATGGGACAATTTGCTTTAAAAGTGAATACAAAGAAAGTTGAAGTAAATAAAGCAGTTGATCCTTCGCTTTTTGAAATGCCAAAAAAATAAGTCTTTCCTACACGAGCAAAAAAGGTTACTGAAGCGCAAGTAGGTTTCAGTAACCTTTTTTATTTTATACCGTATCTGTTACATTATAGGTGATGTTATAAAGCCTTTAGTGTTGTTAATACAATATATCTTTAAAAGATCCTTCACTGTTATTTTACTAATGAGATTTCCCTGGATTACTAAAAAATACGCCTCAGTTTTACTACACATATTATTCTGGGTTGTATTGTTTTCATTGCCGTCGTTGTTTCGACCCAGGCAAGAGGGTAATATTCCTCAGCGGGCACAGGCCGAAGCGAGCCGGTTTTTTTACCAGTACCTTGTAAATTGTCTTTTTTGGATCTGCTTGTTCTATATCAATTCTTATGTATTGATGCCTGTATTTCTTAACAGGAAAAAATATATTAGATACCTGGTTTACCTGTTTACCGTTTTGGGAACTTTATTCCTGCTTAACTGGTTAAGCTTCTCACTGGTGCTTCCAAGTCATAAGTTTAGTATTGGTTTGTTTGTATTCTTTTTCTTGTTTCCATGTGTTTTTATCATGGCCTGTAGTATTGCTTTTACAATGTTTAGAGATAAGCTACGATCAGACAGGAGGGCTATTGAAAGAGAGACAGAAAACCTGAAAACCGAACTTGCATTTTTAAGATCGCAGGTAAGCCCGCACTTTATGTTTAACGTGTTGAATAATATGGTTTCGCTGGCCAGAAAAAAGTCGGATCAACTGGAGCCTTCTCTTTTTAAATTATCTTCCTTGCTGCGTTATATGCTGTACGAAACCGACGAGGAGAAAGTGTTGCTGGAGAGGGAGGTAGAATATTTGCAAAGCTATATCGATCTGCAGTTGCAAAGGTTTGGCAGTAAGGTTAGGGTGAATTTAATGATGGATGATTTTGATGGCAGCTACTTTATAGAACCAATGCTTTTAATACCGTTTGTTGAAAATGCGTTTAAGCATGGAACAGGCTTCAGACAAAATTCTGAAATTAATATTGAGTTGAAAGCAAAAGGAGACTTGCTCCATTTTACAGTTAGCAACTATTACGATAATTCGGTTGTGCAGGTAAAGGATAAAACGTCGGGCATTGGCTTGCAAAACGTAAAAAGAAGGTTGAATTTACTTTATAAGAATCAACACAACCTGTGTATCGAAAATAAGGACAACTTTTTTACAGTCAAACTTCAATTAAATCTACATTAATGCTTCGGTGTATAGCAATAGACGATGAAGAATTGGCCCTGGAACTAATGGAAGATTATATTTCTAAGGTTCCTTACCTGCAACTGGTTGCCACCTGCGACGATCCTTTGGATGCATTGACTTTAATACAGGAGCAACATGTTGATCTCATTTTTTTGGATATCCAGATGCCGGGATTAAACGGGTTGCAATTAATACAAAGTCTTTCAAATAACCCGATGTGCATATTGATAACTGCCTACTCACAATATGCTTTGGAAGGTTTTAATCTTAATGTGATAGATTACCTCGTTAAACCCGTTCCATTTGATCGTTTTTTAAAAGCATGTAACAAAGCATGGGAATTACACCAGTTAAAAAATAAAGGCGGAGAAGCTATTAAAGAATCTGAACCCGGTTATTTTTTTATTAATGCAGATTATAGTTATATAAAAGTTACTTACACAGACATCCTTTGGGTAGAAGGGTTAAAGGACTATATAAAAATACATCTTGAAAACGGGGCTAAACCAATTGTAGCACGTATAAGCATGAAACACATAGAAGAATTATTACCTTCCTCAAAATTCCTGCGAATTCAAAAATCTTACATTGTATCAAAGGATCATATAACAGCAGTAAAGAAGGGTAGCGTGTTTATTAGTTCAACTGAGTTATCAATCGGCGAAAATTATAAAGATTCTGTGATGACTTTTTTAGGTAAGAAAGGTGAATAGAAGTAGCCTTCGTAGAAAGCGCAGAATTCAAAAAAAAAATTTTAGTAAACTTCAGCGTTTTTTTTTCAATCCCCGGCAACGAAGTATTGCCCTTATCAATTAACAAGATCTTTCTACTTCTGTCAATGCTTCCCTCTATCTTTGACCATTCCGCTTTGAAGCATGAAAACAATTGATTGGTACATACTTAAAAACTTGCTTGTTACCTTTTTCTATTCGTTGTTTCTGTTTGCTTTCATTAGCGTGGTAATCGACATCAGCGAAAAAACCGATGACTTTGTAAGATCAGGATTAACCTTTATCCAGATAATAAAAGAATATTACCTCGGTTTTGTACCTCACATTTTAGCCTTGCTTTTTCCTTTGTTTGTTTTTCTTGCCACTATATTTTTTACCAGTAAAATGGCAGGACGAAGCGAGATTATTGCTGTGCTTGCCAGTGGTACCAGTTTCAATCGTTTT
>JBBPZJ010000354.1:0-8803 GCA_038199395.1 Chitinophagales bacterium | reverse complement strand
TCTTCAAGATCAACAGAACTATTGAAGTTGCTTAACTGCTGCCTCAATATTGCTGATATTTCATCTGGCTTAATTTCAACCATATTACGATCGTTTTGCCCCTAACTCAAAAAAAGAGCTTGGGAAATTTAGAAATTTATTTTGTCTCCAACTTTTTGTCTTCTATTTAGCATCGTTGCGTCGCACTCTTGTACCATAGTAACTTAATTGTTCAACCGATTCATTGTTAGATTGTTTCATCCTTTTTTCTTACCCGTTCTGGCAGCAATCAATCAGTTCAACCATTTAACAATTCAACCCCTACCTGATCTGCTGTACAAACATGTTCTTATCGAACTGCTTCTTCAAATCTCTCAACTCCCGTTGTATACTTGCATCAACCAGGTTATTATTATATTCAAGAACAAACCCTCCAATCAAATCTTCATCAACTACAGATTCAAGTTCTATCTTCTCAATGGGAGTTTGTGTTTTAATTTTACTTATAATCTCATTTTTTACTTCATCACTTAAAGGAGCAGCAGTGGTCAGCCTTATTTTATTTATTCCTTTAATAAAATTGTATTGATCTATAAAAGCGTCAATTATCTCTGGTAAATAAAACTCCCTGTTTTTATTAATTAGTAATTGATTAAAAGCAGCAGTCAACGCACTAATCTTTCCGGTTGTAACCGCAGTTAAAGCACTGCTTTTTTTATCAATTGGAATAACGGGACTCTTGAGCAATGCGACAAAAGGACGACTGGATTTACAAACAGCCTTTAGATATTGCATGTCGTTATAAACGGCCTCTAACTCATTTCTTTCAGTTGAAAGATCTATAAGGCTTTTTGCGTACCTGCCTGCTAAACGTGGATTAAGCATGTTTTTATAAGCTTTTAGCTATTAGCTCTAAGCTTCAAGCTTGTGGCTTGCGGCTTATAGCTTGCGGCTATTTTTAATTAAGACTTACGGCTTCTGCCTGTTGTCTGATAAATCCTTCCTGTTCTGCGCGGTTGGATAATTCACGGCGCAATACTTTCTCACTTACTTCAATCACCAGTTTACCGACCTGGTTCTTTACATCGGTAAGAGCTGCATTTTTTTGTTGTTGAATAGCCGCCTGTGCCTCCGTTAATATTCGATCATATTCCATTCTTGCTTTTTCCTTTGCATCACCAATCATTTTTGTGCCTGTCTCTTTTGCTTCCTTTATCATAATAGCTCTTTCTTCACGTGCCTGTGCGAGTAACACTTCATTCTCACTTTTCATCTTTGCCATTTCTACTTTCATATCAGCAGCAGAAGATATAGCTGAGGCTATACTTGTTTCTCTTTCTTTTAGCGAGGTTAAAATGGGTTGCCAGGCAAACTTTTTTAAAATGAACAATACAATAAGGAAAGCAATGAATGTCCAAAATATTAAACCAACCCCGGGTAATAACAGTTCCATTTTGAAAATTTGAAAATTTGAAAATTTGGGAATTTGAAAATGACTGATAAAACAATGCTCTTCAAATTTAATTACTGCATCCTCCACCCTGTGCTTTAGATGCAGTAATAATTTTTGTGCTAATCCTTTACGCGTCAATCTTCTTCCTCTTCGTCCAGTAGGAAGAGGTTGGGAGAGGGACTATTTTAAAACTGCAAGGATACCTGCGATAACTGCGAAAAGGGCAACCCCCTCAACAAATGCCGCAGTTAGAATCATATTAGCACGGATATCGTTTGCTGCTTCTGGCTGACGGGCTATAGATTCTACAGCACCACGACCAATTTGACCGATACCGATACCAGCACCAATCGCTGCAAGACCTGCGCCCACTGCACCACCCATGTTTGCAATAGCGTTAGGTCCCATTTCCAACATAATGTTCATTAATGACATGTTGTGTGATTTTTGTTTATGATAAAAAATTTATAAAGCGTATTCTTTTTCTCTGTGATCGCGGGTTGGATGAGGATCGTGAGGAAGATCACCATTATCTACATGGCCTGTTTCAAAAGCCTGGCCAATAAACACAGCAGTCAGGTTAGTAAAAATAAAAGCCTGGATAAAAGCTACCAGTATTTCAATAAAATAAATGAAAACTGTAAAGGCAAGCGACAATGGCGAAAAACCTACTCCCGCTACTGTATTCATTGCTCCGAAAATAAAAATAAGAGAAATGAAACAGATGATCACAATGTGACCTGCGATCATATTTGCGAAAAGACGTATCATTAAGGCCATCGGCTTAATGAAGATACCCGCAAACTCAACAGGAATTAGAATAACCTTGACAAACAACGGCACTCCCGGAGGCCAGAAAATATGTCCCCAAAAATGACCGTTTGTACTGAATAAAATAACGATCATTGAAATCAGGGCCAAAACCATGGTAAAGGAGATGTTCCCGGTTACATTAGCAGAACCAGGTATTAATCCAATCAAATTATTGATCAAAATAAAGAAGAAAACACTTAGCAGGTAGGGCATGTACTTTTCATATTTGCGCCCAAGGTTCGGCTTACCAACTTCGTCTCTTACAAAAGTAATTACAGGCTCAACTGCGTTTTGAAAACCTGAAGGTGCTTTATGTAAACCATTTGTTTTGTATCTCTTTGCGATATTAGTCATTAGCACCAATAACAGAATAACAGCAATAAACATTTGAACTACATTGCGAGTAAGTGAAAAATCTAACACCTTAACGCTTTCATCCACATTTCCGTTTTCATTTACCGGTACAACTTTGCCTTCTGACATTTTATAACCGTAGTAATCTGCATGACCGTGTTCAAATTTTGAAGACATAAAAGCATCAAAACCACGCTGAGGAGAATACAGTATAATTGGCAAAGGAATAGATATAGGCTGACCCCCCCTTTCAGCCAAATGAAATTCGTGACTGTCCATCACGTGTTCCATAATTATTTTTGCTGCATCCATCTTTTCCTCATGCTTAACAGTTGTACCTTTTTCAGTGATCTCTGTACCATTTTCTGTTTGATGTTGGCTAAAAGCCATATTAGAAAATAATATTATAGAGAGACTGAAAGCTGTTACCAGAAAAGATTTCACGCATTTTGCCGACATACCTATCCTCAATTTTGCGCAAAGATAAGGGTAATGAGAGAAAAAAGGAATATGAAAAAAGGGGAAATGACCGTTACTACAACTTGTTTTGATCTTTAAGAAGACTTTTTATTTTTTCAAGATAAATAACATCAAGCTGGTCTTTTGGACGGTTAACGACTTTTTTGTTTTCAATCAAATGATTAATGTGAAGAAAACGAACGGCGACGTCATTTAAATTTGCGACGGCGCTTAGAGCATAGCATTCATCAAAAGATAAATGTTCAAGCCCTTTCATGGCAGTCATGATATCTAATTCGATACCTGCCGCATAAAAAGTTGTCCATCCCGGTACAAATTGCATTGTTTCTAAAGAAGAATAATCACCATAATCAAGTTCTTTAAAAGTTTTTCTAAGATTTTTCCGATTTTCTAATGTGTCTTCCAACCATAAATCCAGATCATCAGTAGCACGATTGTACCCATGAAAACGAGTGGCCAAACCACCCACCATAATGTATCTCACATTGTTTTTATTGAGTTTCGACCAAAACTCCAACAAATCCTCGGCAAGAACATCCATATTATTTTACCAGATTATTAGAGATGACTGCTTTGTCTAATGTAGCATTTCGCCGAAGCATTTTTGTAAATAACTGCAGCTTTTCAAAGTCCGACCTAAGTACATCCTGCAATAACTTCTCGTCTTCAGACAAGTGAACAAAGCCGGAATAAGGAGCTGCCGCTTCACTCACTTCGGTTATTGTATCATTGTTTCTATCGTCCATATTAAATAAATGAGGAATGATATATTACTGCAATTTACTTGATAACTTCAATAAATAGAGAAGGAACAGGTGTTTAAATGTTGTAAGAGGTAAATAATCGAACAAGTGAAAGGACAAATGATACAGCCGAAATTAACAGCAAGGTTTTTTCCGAACTTTTTTTAAACCAATACCGCTTTCCTTTTTTCCAACTGCATGTTATATAAATTGGCATAATGTCCGCCAAGTGCAAGTAGTTCTTCATGTGTTCCCATTTCCTTGAGTTCACCTTTGTCCATTACCAATATTTTACTAGCCTTTCTAATGGTTGACAAACGATGGGCAATTACAATAGACGTGCGGCCGGCAATCAGTTTGTCAATTGCATGTTGTATTAAAGCTTCGCTTTCTGTATCAATTGAAGATGTAGCTTCGTCAAGAATAAGAATGGAGGGGTTATATAGCAATGCCCTTATGAAACTGAGCAACTGTCGCTGACCAAGGCTTAGCGTGCTACCACGTTCCATCACATTATAATCGTATCCACCAGGCAAGCTCATTATAAAGTCATGCACACCAATCATTTCTGCAGCCTCAATTACCTGCTCTTTAGAAATTGATGGGTTTCGCAGGGTAATATTTTCGAGAACAGTTCCTGAAAAAAGAAATACATCCTGTAAGACCACGCCTATCCGACTTCGTAAAACACCCAATTTATAGTCTTCAATTTTTACATCATCAATTTTTATTTCGCCCTTCTGAATATGATAGAGACGGTTTAATAAACTAATGATCGATGTTTTTCCACTACCGGTGTGACCAACGAGTGCAATCGTTTCCCCCGGTTTTGCTGAAAAAGATATGTTTTTCAATACATACTGCTCCTTTACATAAGCAAACCAAACATTTTTAAATTCGACTTTGCCCTTTACTTTAGCTGGTGCATACGCTCCTTCTGACTGAATAACATCATTATTGTCGAGCACTTTGAAAACTCTCTCACTAGAGACCATTCCCATCTGAATAACATTAAACTTATCAGCGATAACTCTTAACGGGCGAAAAATCTGGTTTAGATAAAGTATAAATGCAACAAGCAAACCTGCGTCTAACTCGTAACCAGCAATCCACCAAACCAGCAAGCCCATACTTACTGCCAACACTACTTCTACTATCGGAAAAAACACCGAGTAGGCAAATATTGCACGAATGTTTGCATCACGATGCTCTTTGTTGATCTTTTTAAATTTATTAAATTCTCTATTTTCGGCGGCAAAAGCCTGTACGATCTGCATTCCGGTTATATGCTCCTGCACAAAAGCGTTTAATGCTGAGACCGCATTTCTTACTTTCATAAAAGAGCGGTTAACACTCTCTTTAAAATAGTAGGTAGCAATGATTAAAACAGGAAAGGGAATAAGACTGATTAGGGTAAGTCGCCAGTCCATATAAAACATAATCGCAAGGGTAAAAATGATTGATAGCAGGTCAGAAATAATTGGAATTAGTCCGTCAGAAAAAATATCGTTGATGCTTTCAATATCGTTGATAGTTCTTGTGGTTAAAGTACCAATAGGGGTTTTATCAAACTGAGAAAGATTTAGGTTCATTACCTTTTTATAAACAGTTACCCTTATATCTTTTACCACACTTTGCCCCAACCATGAAGTAAGAAATGAAAATATAAACCTAAAAGCAGTTTCTATAAAAAGAAAAACGATCTGAAATATGGTAACAGCTATAATAAACCTGGTAACATCAGAAAGATCGGTATTAAACAATAAAACCTTTAACCAAACCGGAGCATGTATCGGTTTACCTGTAGCAGCATCAACAGTAAGATTGATTAAATAAGGACGTACCGGAGCAAACACAGCTAATAAAATAGAAAGAACTATGCTAATGACTAAATATCTGTTATACGGTTTTACAAACTGAAAAACCCTGTTTAATAGTGAGAAATCAAAAACTTTCTTTTTAACTGCCTCCGACATAAGATTACAAAAGTATTTATTAACGCTGTTATAAAAGCACAAGAAAAAGAGCTGCATCATAGCAGCTCCTTGCAAAATCGATGTCTTTTATCCTTCCATAATCTTGTTGTATGCCATTATAAATAGAGCGCCCAGGTTTTTATATGGCGGAACATAGTCTTCAAACATATTATTGTCCTTGAATTTCACGCCCAGGTTTTTCCACATCTCGGGCCAATTCAAATCTTTGCCTTGTCGCAATGTTTCAGTTATACTCATTATCATTGGGCCGTTTACCGCCCCTGTGCCTGTTTGCTTACTGGCAATGATGTGTGCGAAAGGTGAATTTTCAAGTACCCGGTTAATATTCTGGTAACCTCCACAACTTCCTAAAAAAACCACTTTTGTTGTCCTGTCAACTTGCCGTATGGTTGAAATGACATGATAACTATGCCCTCTGTGAATAATAACTGTAGGGGTTAGATTATTTTCACTTAAGTATTCGCTCAGGTTTTCCTGCGCTTTTTCGTCTAAACTTTCTTTCTCGTCGAAAGGTTTATTAGCATAAATAATTACCGGAACGCCTTTAGTCGAACTGACCTCTATCCAATCTGTTTTATTAACTATTTTCCAACCAGGAGTATTATATAAACTCTTAAACTGGCTAAACGAATAAAGGCCGTCTTTATCGCCAAAGAAAAATTGCTGAATAATAATTTTGCCCTTGCTGTTTTTTAAAGAATTGCTGTTTACAACGTATATAGGAGGAATACCAAATTTTTCAGAAATATCAATCTTATTAGTAGAATCAAGGCTTAAGAAAATATTGTTCAACAGGTCGTATATCGCTAAGCCTCTTTTATTTTCGTCTTTGTTTTGCTGGCGCAGATTGACCTGAACTTCATTCAGGATCAGCTTACGTAAAGTATCGTCAGAAATACTTGCATAACTGTCGGCGACGTCTACTGCATCTTCCAGGCTACCCGTTTTCTCTAAACCATTTGCAAATGCCCTCATAAGTATCTCAGCATTATCTTTCTCCATTCTCTTAAGGAAATTATCGAGCGTATTATAGTTAGCAGCCATTTTAATAAACTTCTTAAAATGGTCGAAATTGACGCTTATTAAAAGAGAGTCGCTACCTGGGTTTTTCATTCTTTGAAAAATCCTTTCGTAAACTTTAAGATAGCTGCTTGTGTAAATTTCATTCTCTGCCAGCACGCACAGATAATATAACTCCTGTGCATTCAAAGGCTCGACCTTTTTCATTCTTATGTTATCTGGCTCTTCGTGCAAACCATTTATAACATTAATAAAGCTTTCGATAGCTCTACGCCTAAGCATTTCTGTTAGTGCGGTCATAGCCATCGGCGTATCTCTTTGTCTTAACCTTTCAGTATAATCTATTTGCGTATTTACAAGAAGCCGGTAATACTTATACTCATCTGTTCTATTTTTATCAATTTCTTCTATTGAAACCTTTCCTTTATAAAGATTGTCAAGAAAAGGAAAATACAAACGGCCCTCTTTTAAAGAGGCAAGGTTGGCAATTGTTTTAATTAACGGGTCTTCACTTTTCTTGATTTTTCGACCCAATGCAGTATTTGACTGGGCGTAGGTGTAAATGTCTTCCTGGTGATTATAGGCCACGATTTTTAAAAGGCTGTCACTAAATGAAGCATCAGGATTTCCGGCTAAAAATTTTATTATCCGCTCCGGATGCTTTTGACTGCTCTTTAAAAGGATCACTTCTTTCCCTTCGACTATGCCGGCATTTTTTTGAAAAGCAACACACTTTACGAGAATGTCACCGATTTCATAATCATTATTTACCAAAACAGGTTTTATAGAAAGCCCTTTTTTCTCCAGCAGCATCGCATCCTGGTAAGCATTTATAAGATCTGGTAATTGCTCTGCTTTTAATTCTTTTGACCTAAATCCGCTTTCGTATAAAACCAATGCTTCATTCAAACTTCTCAAAAATTTGATTTTCTGATTAGAATCAAACGAACTGTCGGCTTCAATTTTATCCTGAATTTGATCTATTTTATTGAACAACGTGTAGGATACCTGTTGATTTACTTCTGCATCCGCCGTTGCATTGAAAGAATGATCTTCCTTTTTATCTAATTTATCAATCGACTTCTGGCTCTTATCGATATTCTCATGAAAGATCTTCCGCATTAAGGGAACAACTGTTTTAGTTTGAGCTGGTGACTGCAGAGAAAGTATAATAGAGAAAAGAAACACTAAAATTTTATTCATACGATGCATAGGTATAACAAAAATACTACCAAAGCATATGCGAAGACCATGGCATTATCCTTTTAGGATTTCATTTTAAGATGAATTACTTATGACTTAACAATTTTATAATGATGCTTTTAATGTTTAACATGACCTTAAAATTACTTTTGTGTAAACAAATTGTTAATGGACCCGAAGTTTAAAAAGGTTTTAATAGCGGATGATGAACCAGATATTATTGAAATAATTTCTTATAATTTGACTAAAGAAGGATATGAAATTATAACTGCCAAAAACGGAATGGAAGCATTCGAAAAAACAGTTTCATTTAAACCTGACCTGGTTATACTGGATATAATGATGCCTAAGATGACAGGTGTAGAAGTTTGTAAATTATTAAGATCTAAGCCGGAATTTAATAATACTCTAATAATCTTTCTTACTGCTTTAAGCGATGAATCATCTCAGATAAGAGGGCTTGAAACCGGGGCTGATGATTATATAAATAAACCCATTAGTCCCAAAGTTTTAGTAAGCAGGGTAAATGCCATTTTTAGAAGAATTCAAAAAGTGGAAGGCAAGGCTATAAAGTTGGGAAATATGATAATAGATCCCGAAAAATTTATGGTAGTAATCAACGGGAAAGATGTTGTACTTGCTAAAAAAGAGTTCGAATTACTTTATTTACTTGCATCAACACCTGGACGAGTCTTTTTAAGAAACGAAATTTTAAACCAGGTATGGGGATCGGAAGTTATAGTTGGAGATCGAACAATAGA
>JBBPZJ010000353.1:0-2138 GCA_038199395.1 Chitinophagales bacterium | reverse complement strand
TAACTGACGGAAAAAAGTTGTTGCTATCTAATGAAGAAGGCGGAAGAGTTGTGATGATTACGATGGCTAATAAATAATGACGAAGTTAGTGAACGTGCTTTTGTTCCGGGAGTGCTCGCTTTCTTACAATTAGGAATATTGTTCAAACCAGTCCTTTGTAGCAAGATTAGATGAAATCTGAGGCAATCTGTGCAAGTAATTGCAGAACAATTAGGTTTATCATGTATTAGTAAGCGCAACGTCTTAAAATTGCTGTTTCCAAAATCTTTTAAACTTGAAAAACACTGATGGCATAATAATATAGCAGATAGGCTTACCATCATTACAAGCGTTAATTTTACTTTTTAGAAAATAACATTATAAAATAAACACGAAAAAGATTATAATATGAGACTTAAACCAGCGGGAATAATTATAGTTATTTTGATAATAGCAGTGCTTGCATATTTTGCTGTTAAACCACGCATTGCCGAGTTAAGGAACGAAAACTCGACCGAGCTTTCTAACACTTCTTCAGGTAGTTCAAATATTTCAGGCGATAAGGCTGATGCTCCTAATGCAACTCCTAAGACAACCAACGCAAATACCGAAGCACGTGAATTTAACTATACGCCCGAGAAGCCGCAAAATGGAACGCTGCGCGGTGTAGTGGAAGTAGGTGCTACAGGTTTCAACTCGTTTGTAATAAACATGGATAATCAAAAGCGCTGGGAAATAGTATCGAAAGATTTTGGAGAGTCTCTTACTTATGAAGGGTTAGCTACAACGGAAGACATCAGGGCAGGATTAAAAAAATACCTCGCCTCTATGTTTGATAAAGGGGTAGCTAAAAACAATATGCATTTTGTAATTTCTTCAGGGGCACAAAAAGAACCGAAGACTACTATCATCAGTAACGAGCTAAAAAAAATGGGTTATGTTGTAAATAACGTAACGGCAGAACAGGAGGGTAAGTTAGGTTTTAATGCAACCGTGCCTCCTTCTTTTGCAGACAATTCTTTTTTAGTTGACATTGGCTCGGGTAATACCAAAATATCGTGGCAGGAAAATGGTTCGCTGAAATCCATGGAATTACCTGGAGCAAAGTATTATGAAAAAGGAATAGGAGATGAGCAGGTGTATAACGAGGTAAAAGAAAAGGTAGGAAGAATACCAGAGGGAAAGCGAAATGTTGGTTTTATCTTAGGAGGCGTTCCTTTCACCCTTTCTAAACAACATCGTAAAGGTGAAGAGAGATATACTGTATTGAATGCGCCTCAATCTTACAAAGCGTCAGATAAAAAAATGGCATCTGGATTGAACATTTACAAAGCCATAGCTGATGCTACCAAAACAGATACTTTTGTTTTTGACTGGGATGCTAACTTTACCATCGGCTTCTTATTAAGCCTAAATAAATAATCGCTTGTTATGAGTCTTCTAAAGCAGTTGTTAACGCCTTTTGTAGAGTTTGATGAGGAGAAAAAGGATCAACCAAAAGAAAATAAGACCGCTCAAACTACACAACCAGGTTCGCTTGCACCTGCTACTTCAGCTTCTTCAGTGCAAACGCCGAAGGCAACCCCAACTCCTGCACCGCGCAGTTCAAACGACGTTACTGAAAATACCCAGCATCCGTTAATTACTGGCACTACCGGAAGTGCAAACAGTCCAAATCAAATTCCCACATACTCGCCTGCGGGTACAATAGCAGGTCCATTGCCAGAGCATCAACAATATTTTGAAAAATTGATCGATGAGGCGAACGCGAAGAATCCATTATTTCAAGGAACGGATTTTAAAGAATTTGTAGACAGCAAAGTAGATATAGACGACATAACAGACGAAGCAATAAAATATCGAACAGCCTTTAATGTTTTAAAAAGCACAGGACTCACCAAAGAAAAATTAATCTCGACCGGTCAGGAATATTTAAATATCATAGGCAGAGATCTAAACGCTTTTCAAGCTGCTCATGGACAACAGTATCAAAAAGAAGTGCGGCAGAAAGAGTTGTTGATTCAAAAAAAAGCGGAGGAATTGCAGGCCTTGTCGCAAAAGATAAATGCATTGAAGACGGAGATCAATCAAATAACGAGTGAGATTAACGTTACCAAAGACAAGCTAAATACCACAAAAAACTCTTTTTTGCTGGCCGG
>JBBPZJ010000352.1:0-20617 GCA_038199395.1 Chitinophagales bacterium | reverse complement strand
TTTAATTAGAACCGGTGAACGGGGAAGCGAAATTGTATTAACAGAATCGAAGTTTTTAGGGCTTGATTGTATAGCATATAAAGCATGAAGATCTATTAATGATAATGTTTCATCAGTTTTCATATTTCCTTCAGCTAACTTTTCTTTAGTTGCCTTGTCAGTTCCTATTTTTTTGGCAGCAGCATGAAGGTTAACAGCAATTGGTCGCCCAACTAGAATTTTGCTGTTAAAAATTGAGTCTTTATTATCTCCCGCTCCTTTCTTGCTATCAGCAAAGTCACGATTTAGTTGCGGCTGTGCGATGTTAGCAGAGGAATTGCCATTTACCAATAAACTTTTAGCAGAAGGTTTCGTTTTATCGCTAGTATGTGTACTGCGTTCCGTTGCTTTCTTTGTTATACTGGCGCTTTCTGCCTTCGCATTTGTAGTGCTGCTTTTTTGATTCATTATCTCTTTAGGTAAAATAGTATTATTTCCTGAAGATGGCTTTTCCAATTCATATATACTTAATCCTGTCAGCAGAAAAAATAAAAGAAAGGCAACTCTTTTTAAATTCTCATACTTCTTTTTAATGCTGATCACGTTGTCCTTATCTAAAATACTTTCAATGGCTTGCCAAACTTTTGGTTCAGGCATCTCTTCTTCATTTTCCAGCGCCGATTTAAAGAGTTCCTCTATATCAGGTAGATTTTTATCCATATTAATAATTAATACTTTTGTTTCGCAACTATTAAACTATTAGCTACTGCTCTTTGTAAAATAACTTTTGCATCTGATAAATTAGATTTGGAAGTGCCTTCCGCAATTTCCAACATAGCTGCAATCTCTTTGTGCTTCATTCCTTCAAAAACGTATAAATTAAAAACCATTCTGTACGCCGGAGGCAAGGCCTGCACCATGTTAAGCAACTCTTTTTTACCTAATTGAGCTAGTATGTCTTCGTTACCCATTTGTTCGGTAGTAACAGAATCGATATTTACAACAGGATGTAATTTTGATTTGCTTCTGTAATGCTGTATAGCACAATACAACATAATTTTCTTTATCCATCCTTCCAATGAACCGGCATTTTTAAAATTTTTCAAAGATTTGAATACCTGTACAAATCCTTCCTGCAGTATTTCTTCCGCCTCCTCACGATTTTTTGAATACCGGAGACATGTTGAGAACATCTTAGGTGCAAACATTTCATACAGCCGGGTTTGGGAATATCTATCCCCTTCAATACAGGCCGGTATTAATTCTGTTGCATCTTCCAATAAATCAACTGTCTTTAATTGCATAGTTGTAGTCGGTTCAATAAAAGGTTGGGTTTCAGTTAAAAAACTTAGAGCATTCGCGCCAATTTTTTCTTTTTGCAACATTAAAATCCCATTTAGGAGCAAATCTGGAGATAGTGAACACCAGCATTCTTTTATTAACCCTGCGAGTTACGTCTTACGTCTATAAAAAGCATTTGCGTCAGCGCTCCTGCTGTTTCAAGACTATTTCATACCCTACATTCCAAGCGTAACATTTATTTAAAATTATCTTTACCCAACCATTCATCCTAAAACCCTCACCTTATATAGAAAACACAGATTTAATATAGCGTTAACGACTGTACATACAACAGCTCTCAAAGAGGTTGTATTCTTGCTGAAAATCACCCTAAATAAAAGATGAATAGATTTTTGATCATTTTGCTAACGTCTTATTTCTGCTGTAGTGTTTGTGTCAACGCGCAAAACAAAACCGATACTCCTGATTCAGCTCAGATGGATAAGCAACAAGAACTGCTGTATTACGAGAGACAGAGGGATCTTATAGACCTTGGAATGATAATTATTCATAAAGATCTTAAAGGCCGGCTAAAGAATCCGGAAACACTTAATTCAAAGTTGAAAGTGTCAGTGGGTCCAATTATAGAATATACATTGTCTACCGGTTTTACAGGAGGAATATCTGCAGGCGGAGCTTTTTCAACCGGTGTATTGCAACCAACCAATGTTTCGTCAATCTTATTGGCTGTAAAATATACTCAAAAAAAACAGTTTTTGCTTCCTGTTCAAACCTCCGTATGGCTGCCGGGCAACAAGTTTTATTTTATCGGCGATTGGCGATATTTCAATTATCCCCAGAATACTTATGGTTTCGGCGGATACACTACTACAAATGATGTTTCTACGGTCGCCTATAAATATATACGGTTCTATGAAACAGGCTTAAAGAAAATCAAAGGAAACTTTTATAGCGGGTTAGGTTACCAACTAGATCGTCATTCTAAAATATCGCAGGCAAACACAACCGGAGTGGTTACAGACTATACCAAATATGGTTATGCTGAAACGTCTACATCTTCCGGCATTTCCATTAACCTCGTTTATGACTCCCGTAAAAATTCAATTAATCCTGAAGGAGGAAGCTTTTATGCTAATCTGATGTTTCTTCAAAATCTAACCCAAATCGGCAGCAGCAGTAACTCGAACTCAGTTCTTATTGATGTACGCAAATATCTTCAACTGTCACGAAACCTGGTTTTGGCCTTATGGAGTTATAATGTTATTACGCTCAGCGGAAACCCACCTTATCTTGATTTGCCGGGCACGGGCAGCGATACCTATAACAATACAGGAAGAGGATATGAACTTGGCAGATTTATTGGCAAAAAAATGATCGATCTGGAAGCCGAACTAAGATTTGGCATTACGAAAAATGGTTTGGTTGGAGGGGTAGTTTTTACAAATGCAGAGTCTTTATCTGAATTAAAAAATAATAAACTGGAAGTTATTTCACCGGGTGTCGGAATGGGATTGCGAATAAAATTTAACAAGTTTTCGAATACCAATGCATGTATTGATTTTGGAGTTGGGAAAAGAGGCTCACGGGGATTTTTTGGAAACCTGGGAGAAACGTTCTAATTCAACGATTAAAATTAAAAACTGGTATTCGTTAATAACATCAAAATATTTTTCATTGCAGTATATCATCTATTTACTTTCCAATTACAAATATTTAATACTATTTCCCCTGGCGATTGTAGAGGGGCCAATTATAGCGGTGATAGCTGGTTTCTTGTGCAATAATGGTTTTATGAATCCCTTCATTGTCTATCCTGTTATTATAGCAGGAGACCTTATCGGTGACTCAGCCTGTTATGCATTTGGCCGCTTGGGTGTACCGGGTTTTATTAAAAAAATTGCCAGGTGGGTTGGAATAACTGATAGTAATATCAATCGGGTACGCGGTCTTTTTAATTCGAACCCCACTAAGATTGTAGCTTTATCAAAAGTCGTTTTGGGTATCGGTGTTGCGGGTATTTACTTAGCTGGTAATGCAAGGGTGCCATTTTCTAAATTTCTGCTTATTTGCCTGGTTGTTTCTGCCGTTCAATATGTTTTTTATTTGGGTGTAGGATTGTTGTTTGGTAACGCATATCTGCATATCAACAAGTATCTCAACAATTTCGCCTCCTTTAATATCATCGCTGCTCTTGCCATCATTTTAATCATTGTAATCAGATACCTACTTAAAAAATATGAAAATTCTTTTCGTCTCTGATACTTACTATCCTCATCTGAATGGTGTGTATTATTTTGTATGCAGAATGGGCCCTTTACTTCAGCAAAAAGGTCATGAGGTAGCAGTTATTGCGCCGTCAGAAACCATTCATTCGTCGTCAAGAAAAATAGATAATATAGACGTGTATGGAGTACCTTCTCTGCCTGTATTAATCTATCCCAAAGTGCGTTTTCCCATCCCCGTTCTAATCAGATCACAGGTTTCTAAAATAATCCAAAATTTTCAACCTGATATCATTCATATCCAAGATCACTTTACAATCTCTCAGGCAGTGATAAAAGTAGCAAAAAGCGCAGGTATACCTGTAATAGCCACAAACCATTTTATGCCTGAAAACTTAACAGCATTGGTTCGTTCTGAAAAGTGGAAGAAGAAGCTGGAGAAATGGTTATGGTCACAATTTTCAGAAGTTTTAAACAAGGTTATTGTTGTAACCACCCCAACCGAAACTGGCGCCAGGTTAATTCGTCCTAAACTAAATGTGAAAGTAATTGCCATTTCCAGTGGAATTGATCTCAAGGAGTTTAATCCGTTAGGGGACACTCGTGACATCCGTTTGAAATATAACATTCCTGACAAGCCTGTCTTCTTGTTTGTTGGCCGATTGGATCCTGAAAAGAATATTGAAGAGCTATTACAGGCAGTAGCAGTTGTGGCAAAACAAATTGATTTTTGCTTTGTAATTGTTGGAAAGGGTTTAAGGAAAAAGGTCCTCGAACAACTTGCCGAAGAACTTGGAATTTCGGGTAACGTGATTTTTACAGGTTTTGTACCTGAAGAAGACCTGCCCTTTATCTACAAGTTAAGCCGATGCTTTGTTATTGCCAGCATAGCAGAGCTTCTTAGCCTTGCTACTTTACAGGCCATGGCTTCTGGTTTGCCAGTGATTGCCGCAAACGCCGGGGCGCTTCCTGAACTTGTTAAGCATAAGATGAACGGATATTTATTTAATACCAATGATATTGAAAAGTTGAGCCAATCAATGTGCGAAATACTGACAAAAGACGACATCTGCTTTAGTATGAGCGAAAAGAGCCTTCAAAGAGCAGCTCAACACGACATAAACAATACTGTGGAATCTTTTGAAACCCTTTATAAATTACATGCAACGAAACCATTATTGAAACCGGTTTTGCTTAACACATAATTGCACCTGAAACAATAAAACGGATAGGATTAGTACAGGAGTAACACTATTCAATTTTTAAATGCTTTGAATGACAACAGCTTTGATAAGACAATACCATCAAAGGTGCCAAGTTACCTGCATGTTGGAGAAAATCTTTAATGAACTGAAACAAAAATCAATAACAATTATTTTATGAAAATTCTTTCAAACACAGTCCTTCACTTTTAAGAAAAGATGGTAAACTACGAGATATTGCTTACCGGAAGTATACTTCTTTTTAAGCCAATCTTTTACCATCTTGGCGAAAATTTCCTTGCATAGTGCTTACCCGAAGTGGCGACGAAAAAGGATTCTATTCAATCGATGGTCAAAAAAGGATACCTAGTGCGTACACGCGCTGATGCTGATACAAAGGAAGCCCGGAATAAGGACAGGTCAAGTTTTGAAACAGCATCCAAATCAGGCACCCAAAAATTATAACAACTGATTACTATCAAAAAATGCACTCATTTCAAGTCTGACTACATAATAAGTTTGCCGGTTATAAATATTTGAGAGCTAATCCAATATTCAGCAAGTAATAATGAAGCTTACACGATAATGTTGCAATTAATTATGTTCCATTTTAGCAGTGTTTTGCTTTGGTTGAAAATAGTATTTGGAGACTTATTATTTTAATTGTACTTCTGCTTTTTAAAAAGTTACTCCTACGTTAGTACAAATCAAAGTGTTTTAATGCTGCCTAAAGATTAATAGGTAAGATTAAATAAAACACTAATAGTATCACTGTGAAATTCACTATTGCAGATACTAATACTTTTATCTAAGTTTATAGACAATCAATTTTGGACCAATGTTAATTTCAGTTGACCAACTAGAAGAATCTGAAAATCGATACGCTGCTTTGGAAACGGAGCCAGTTAGAGAAAATGTTCCTGATGTTTTTAATGAAGAAGTATTCATTAAAGGTGTTTCGCCAGACATAATTCAAGGAAACATTTTAAGCACAGAAGAAAACCTTACGCAGAGAAAGATAATGCTGGCTACTGTAAAACAAGAACCGCTTGATTTTGCCTTTGAAAGGGCTATTGGTAAAAATGATTCTCTTTATAGCAATTTTGTTGAGCTCATTAAAGATGCAAAACAAAAAGTAGGAAGGATTGCTATCAAACAAGGAAACAAAAACATTGCTTTTGCTACAGGATTTATGGTCTCTAAAAATTTAATGTTAACCAATTGGCATGTTTTTAAAACGATAGAAGATGTTGGAGACAGTGAGGTTCAATTTTTCTATGAACTTGATATTTTAGGCAATCCTGGTACACCTGTTTCATTTAAAATTAACGCTGAAATCTTTTTTCATTCAAACAAAGAACTTGACTATTGTCTTGTAGCCATTAGCCCTTCAGATATATCGGGTAAAGTAAACCTTGATGATATCGGCTATATTTTTCTTGACCCGGCTCTGGGTAAACTGGGAAACGAAGAAGAGGAAGCGCTGAATATAATTCATCACCCTGATGGTGATTTTATGCAACTCTCAATTCGTGAAAACCTTTTTGTGAAAATTACGCCTATATCAATATGGTACAAAACAGATACAGCGCCGGGTAGTAGTGGTAGCCCGGTTTTTAATGATCAATGGCAGGTGGTTGCCTTACATCATATGGGTGTTGGCAGAAAAAATGAAGCCGGTGATTATATCGATCGGAACGGAAAGATTATACCAATGATAAATGGTAAAATTGATGCTTCAAAAGTAGTTTGGGATGCTAATGAAGGCATAAGAATAAGTGTGATTATCAAAGATGTTTTTTCAAAATTTACGGATAGTCAAATAATAAACGGATTACAAATTAAGCCGCCAATTAAAGCTCTTTCTTCCTTCAGAAAGCAGAATTTTGAAAACATAGCAACCTTACCTAATAATCCTAACAATTCAATTATGGAAACAAACAATATCGCCGGCAATATTAATATCTCCTTTCCCGCTTCATTAGTTGAAAAGAATGGTGGAATTAACATTAATATTAACGTGCAAGGACATGAATACGCTATTAAGCAGGCACAAAAATTATCTGTGTCCACAGATGAAGAATTGGATTTTGAAGAAATTAAAAAACTGGAAGATTCAATTGATTTTTCTGGTTGTAAAGGATACCAGTCAAGGTTTTTAGGCACTGTGTTCGATATTGCCTTACCCCAGCCACAAAAAGATCTAAAAAAATTCATTGCCAAAGTAGGAGGTACAGATAGTTTTATTTTAAAGTATTTTAACTACAGCACAATTTTTCATTCCGTAAGAATGATGCCTGTTATCAGTGCTATTAATGTGGACGGCAATCCAGCCAAAAGACAAGATAAGACCGCCCGTATTGATGTTTGGCTGCGCGATAAGAGGCTGAGTTTTGACATTCAGCTAAGCGATAGTTACTACAAAGGAAGCGGTTTTGACCGCGGTCACATGAGCCGCAGAGAAGACGCTAATTGGGGCGCAACACCTGAAGAGGCTAAACGTAATGCCGACCTTACTTGTATGTATACAAATGCCTGCCCGCAGGTTCCAAAAATTAACCAGGGCGGAAAAAAAGGTTTATGGGGCATTTTAGAGCAAGTTGTATTAGAAAATGGGGCTGAAATTGAAAAAGGAAAAACTGCTAAGATATCTGTCTTCAATGGCCCCGTATTTAAAGACGCTGACCCGGTATTTAGAGGCATCCAGGTTCCTATGGATTTTTATAAAATTGTACTTTGGCTAACAGACAACGGCCATTTAAAAGCAACTGCCTTTAAATTATCACAACTAAGGTTGGTTAATGATATAGATTTTGAACAACTTGATATAGATCAAAATACGCAGTTTAAAGCGTTTCAATGTAGCATTAAGTCATTACATGAACAGACAAAGATGGACTTTTCCGGCCTTTTCCAGTTTGACACTTTTGAAGGAACTGTAGGCGAAGAAGTAGCATTAAACTCAGAACTTGAATTAGTATCTCATTTAGAAAAGCATAATAACGATTAGTAAATAGAAATTGCTTTTCTAAATGCTACTGAAAGGACCATTAACATATGCAGGATAAATTTTAACAATATTCTCCGTTTGCATTTCTCCTTTGCTCGTTTAGGATGCAGTAGGTGCCGCTATTGACATTTCCTAATCTCCTTTTTCTAAAGTAGCCGGGTCGCTAATGCCTACTAGTAAGAATAAAAAATTTTGCTGAAAAAATAAAAATTACTTGCGACACAGTTAATATTTTAATATAATATGGCTACACGTAGCTATTGACCAAAGTCGATAGGCAGTGTATCGCAAAAAGTAATCATCTAACTGGTATTTCTTAAACGAGTTGTCGTCTTTTTTTTACACTTCCAACAAAATACTACAACATCTTTTCATTAACACAATTACAAATTTTCTTCAATTTATACACAGATTGTCATTAGAAGCTTGTATAAATTATTAAACATATAAAAATTGAAAGCAATGAAAAATTTAATTGGATTATTCTTATTGGCTACCGTAACAGGTGTTGCGGTACATGCACAGGATTTAAAAAGCAACAATGTTCCAGGTACTGTAAAATCAGCTCTTCTTAAAAAATATCCCGAAGCTGCAAAGGCCTCATGGGAAAAAGAGAAAGGCAATTACGAAGCAAATTGGGGAGGCAAGTCTGGTGAAGACAATTCTGTTATGTTTACCCCTAAAGGAGAATTCATAGAAATTGTAAAAGCGATTTCAGTTAACGAATTACCAAAGCAGGTACCGGCTTACATTAAACAACATTACAAGGGCGCAAAAATTGCAGAAGCAGGTAAAGTGACTGATTCGAAAGGTAAAACTTCTTATGAAGCAGAGGTAAACGGAAAAGATATCGTTTTTGATGAAAACGGAAATTTTGTAAAGGCAGAACATTAATTTTATAAAAAAGGCCAAAAGAAAGTTTGGCCTTTTTTAAATCTCACATTCATTGAATGAAATGTTTTTTTACTATTGCTGTAATTCTCATTACTTTTTCCAGCTATGCTCAAAATCATACGCTGGACTTTTTTATTCAGCAGGCGCAGCAGAACAGTCCCTTAATAAAAGATTACAATAACCAGATACTTTCTGCCAGGCTCGATAGCCTCCTTTTTAGAGCCGCTTTAAAAACGCAGGTCAACTTTATAAGTAGCAACAGCTATGCACCCGTTATTCATGGGTTCGGGTATGACGGCGCAGTTACCAATGGTGCCAACATTTCTACCCTTGTACAAGCCAACAGAAATTTCTTTTCAGCTAATAATATAGGCAGCCAGTTAGCAGCCATAAGATTTCAAACCCGGGCGTTGTCTGATACCATTCAAATCTCTCAGCAGGATATAAAGCGGGCGGTTACAGAACAATATATTTTTGCTTATGGCGACCAGGTAGCAATGGACTTTAACCTTGAGATTTATAACTTACTTCAAAAAGAAGAGGAAGCGCTTAAAAAACTAACGCAGGCAAGCGTTTATAAGCAAGCCGATTATCTTGCGTTCTACACCACATTGCAACAGCAACAATTTACTTACCTGCAATCGCAAATACAATACAATGCAGATTACCTCACTTTAAACTATCTCGCGGGAATGGTAGATACGACCGTTCAACGAATATCAAATCCTCACTTGAATGACAGTATGCAGTTCGATTTCTATCATTCTGTTTTTTACCAGCGGTTTACTACCGATAGTTTGCGACTGGCTACAGAAAAAGCCATAATTAGTTATCAGTACAAGCCTCGTATAGGAGCTTATACAGATGCCGGCTATATTTCTTCGCTTGTTGGAACACCTTACCGAAATTTTGGTTTAAGCTTTGGCGTTAGTCTCGCTATTCCCATTTATAACGCGCATCAAAAGCAGTACAGGCTGAGGCAGGTCGATTTGAGAGAAAATACCAGGCTAAACAATAAAACGTTTTTTGTAAACCAGTATAAACAGCAAATTGCGCAGTTAAACCAGCAGTTACATGCCAGCGATCTATTGGTAAAAACAATTAACGAACAAATTAAGTATGTGCAAACGTTAATAAGTGCAAACGCAAAGCTTTTGCAAACAGGCGACATTAGAATATCGGACTATGTGCTGGCACTTACAAATTATGTGAACGCAAGAAATATACTAAACCAGAATTATATCAATCGCTTGAGAATTGTTAACCAGATACATTATTGGAACAGGTAAGAAAATTTTAAGTTTTAAGTTTTATGTTTTGAGTTGGAGTTTTTGAGTTTGGAGTTTTTGAGTTCCACATATAACAAATAGTAGAAGGGAGTGACCCGCAAGACTGATGGGGGAGCCACAACAATGTTTAATAGAAGGACAAATGTTAAGTACACATAAATATTTACTGCATAAAACAAAAATGGCATGAACAAAATCTATTTTATTCCATTTTGTATACTAACACTATTATTGTTTTCGTGCAAGAGCAAAGAGGATAATACAGCGCAAGATGCACCCGCCGAAGAGGCGCAAACACCAGTTACAGTTACCGGTATCAGCAATGGACAATTGGCAGAATACGTAGAGTTAAATGCAATGTCGTCTTATTTGCAAAGCAGCTTTATTAAAGCAACTGCAAATGGTTATATAAAATCATCAAACGTAAAACCGGGGCAGTTTGTACGGGCGGGGCAACTTGCTTTTCTCATGCAGACAAAAGAGGCCAAGGCGTTGGGAAATACCATCAACTCGCTTGATCCATCGTTCAATTTTTCGGGTTTGATAAAAATTAATGCATCTCAAACGGGTTATATTACAGCTATTGATCACCAGCCGGGCGATTATGTGCAGGATGGTGAGCAACTGGCTATATTGAGTGATGCAAAAAGCTTTGGCTTCTTATTAAATCTGCCATATGAGCTTCGTCCTTACCTGATTAAAAATAAGTCAGTAGATGTGGTATTGCCAGATAAAACGGTCTTAAAAGGTACGGTTGCACATGTGATGCCTACCGTGGACTCGGTTTCACAAACTCAGGCGGTGCTGATAAAAGTAAACCATGCGTCTTCCATTCCTGAAAATTTAATTGGTAAAGTTCGCATAGTAAAAAACGAAAAGAATAATGTTCCTTCTTTGCCAAAAGCAGCGGTGCTCACCGACGAATCGCAAGAAAATTTTTGGGTAATGAAAATGATAGATTCGGTTACTGCCGTTAAAGTGCCCATCATAAAAGGAATGGAAACTGCTGACAAGGTTGAGATTGTACGACCCGTATTTACTACATCAGACAAAATAGTATTAATAGGAAACTACGGTTTGCCAGATACGGCAAAGGTGAAAATTGTGAAAGGGGAGTAGGGTTGCATTTAATTGGTTTACCGGTTACCTTTTTCCGGTTCCTTGCTTCCGGTTACCTCTCATAGGTTTTGATTTGCAACTTATTATTGTTACACAACAACATTAACCGGCAGCCCGCAACAGGAAACCGATAACTCATTATGAAAAATTTCTTCATCTCATATAAAAACCCACTGGCAGTTGTTATAGTCTTAATAATAGCCGGAGGTTTATTTGCTTACAGCAAACTCCCAACTTCTTTATTTCCTGAAATTACCTTTCCTAAAATAAAAGTAATTGCAGATGCAGGATTGCAACCTGTAAACAAAATGATGGTTACGGTTACCAAACCACTTGAAAACGCCATTAAACAAATACCTGACCTTGCAGATGTACGCAGCATTACCAGCAGGGGAAGTTGTGAATTATCGGCTTTCTTAAACTGGGATGCAAATGTTGATTTAAGCCAGCAACGTATCGAATCGAAGATTGCAGAGATAAGCAGCCAGCTTCCTCCGGGTGTGCAAATAACGGTTGAGAAAATGAACCCTTCTATTTTGCCGGTTATTGGTTATACATTAGAAACGAACAGTCAAAGCCGCACTCCTATTGATATGAAGCAAATTGCTTTGTACACAATAAAACCTTTTCTATCGCAGGTAACAGGTGTTGCCGAAGTAAGGATAATCGGTGGTAAATCTAAAGAGTACTGGCTGACGCTGAATACTCAAAAAATGAGTTCGCTGTCTATTACCCCTGATGCCCTGGCCCTTGCACTCAATCAAACAAATTTTATCCAGTCAAATGGATTTGTATCAGATTATAAATTGCTGTATCTGACAGTAACAGATGCTACCGTGCATACACTGGATGAACTGCAAAGCGTTATTGTGTCGAACAACGGCAAGCGGATTGTACAGCTAAAAGATATAGCTGATGTAAAGATTAATGAAGCGGTAGAATATACCAAGATAAATGCCAACGGGCGCCAAGGATTGCTGGTTGCCATTATAAAACAACCCAATGCCAATCTTGTTTCTCTTTCTGACGAAATGCAAAAGAAGGTGGAGGAATTAAAGAAGACACTTCCATCTGGTGTCACCATTAAACCTTATTACATTCAGGCCGATTTTGTAAACGATTCTGTGAAAAGCGTTACAGATAGCTTATGGGTAGGGTTACTGCTGGCGATTATAGTAGCTATTATTTTCTTACGTTCTATTAAAGCCAGCGCAACCATACTCATCACCATTCCAGTCACCATTTGTCTTTCGCTTATCTCTATATATACCTTTGGATACACCCTAAACATCATGACACTTGGCGCTGTTGCCGCCGCTATAGGATTGATTATAGATGATGCCATTGTGGTGGTTGAACAAATTCACCGGTCCCATGAAGAACACCCTGACGAACCAAATGATGTAGTGGTGCAAAAAGCGATTCATTACCTGTTTCCTGCCATGCTGGGTTCTTCCATTAGTACCATTGTCATCTTCATACCTTTCGAATTGATGAGCGGTGTAGCCGGGGCTTACTTTAAGGTTATGACCAATACCATGATTATAACCCTGGTTTGTTCATTTTTTGTAACATGGATACTACTACCTGTTATTTACCTGTTTCTTACAAGAAAGAAAAAACATATTAAAAAGGTTGAAAAGCCTCATGAAATAAAGAAGCAGCCATGGGTTTCATTCTTTATACACAAACCGTATATCAGCTTCATATTTATTGCCGTGCTGGGAGTAGCCATCTGGTTAATTTTGCCCCGGTTGCAAACCGGTTTTTTACCTGAGATGGATGAAGGAAGTATTGTTCTCGACTACAAGTCTCCACCCGGAACATCTTTGGAAGAAACAGACAGAATACTACAGCAAGTAGAAAAGCTAATAACCTCTACGCCTGAAGTGGCCGCTTATTCAAGAAGAACAGGCACGCAGATGGGATTTTTTATTACTGAGCCTAACAGGGGAGATTATTTAATTCAGCTAAAAAAGAAAAGAGACAAAACTACTGATGAAGTAATTGCAGAGATCCGAAAGAAAATAGAGTCCACGCAACCTGCATTACAGGTAGACTTTGGACAGGTAATTGGCGACATGCTTGGAGACTTGATGACCTCTGTGCAACCAATTGAAATAAAAATATATGGTGATAACATTAATAAACTGCACGATTACTCTACCCAGGTAGCAGACATTCTGGGAAAGGTGCAGGGAACTGCCGATGTATTTAGCGGAATAGTCATTGCCGGACCGTCGATAAGTATTGTACCTGATAATAGTAAACTTGCACAATTCGGACTAACCCCTGCCAACTTTCAATCACAGGTGCAGCTTTCGGTACAGGGTGCAGTAGTAGGTAACATTTTAGAAAAAGAACAATTGTCAACTGTAAGACTATTATATCCCAACAGCCGTCAGCAAAGCGTTGAAGGAATAAAGAGCTTGCAAATATTTTTACCTTCAGGAAAACTGAAAGCAATAACAGAGCTGGCAACCATAAAGCTGAATGCCGGTGATGCCGAAATTGAAAGAGAGAATCTGCAATCTATGGGAGTAGTTACCTCCCGGTTAGAAAACAGGGATTTGGGAAGTACGATAAAAGACATTCAAAAGAGCATTGCTTCGCAGCTAACCTTGCCACAAGGATATCATATTGAATATGGGGGAGAGTACGCACAGCAACAGCAATCGTTTCACGAGTTGCTGCTGATTTTGATTACTTCAAGCCTGCTGGTATTTGGAGTAATATTGTTTTTATTTAAAGATTTTTTAGCTGCCGTGGTAATCATATTTATTGCACTGCTGGGAATCTCAGGCAGTTATCTTGGCTTGTATCTTACCAATACAGCATTAAACGTGGGCAGCTATACCGGACTGATTATGATTGTAGGAATTATAGGTGAAAATGCCATCTTCACGTACCTGCAGTTTCAGGAGTCATTGCACACGTTAAGTGTTGATGAGTCAATTATCTATTCTATATCAACGAGGCTTCGTCCAAAATTGATGACAGCTTTGGGAGCTATCATAGCATTGCTGCCTTTAGCATTAGGAATAGGAACAGGTGCCCAGCTACATCAACCTTTGGCAATAGCGGTTATTGGAGGGTTTATTGTTGCATTGCCTTTGTTATTGATTGTATTACCTACTATGTTAAGAGTAATACATAAAACCAGGATGTGACCGGTGGCTTTGTGGCGGAGATTTCTACACATCTACACCAAATGCTTATGAACAAATTGTTACTATTTCATAAATATCCAGCATGCAACTTCGTCTCTATAGAATATATCTGTAAAATCGACTAATTTGTTTCACATGCATATTTTAAAACTTGTGATTTTTTTGGTGACTGTTGTCATCTTAATTCTCGTTTTTATGAAATACTCTAAGGAAGTATTAGATGAAACAGATTAGTTTTTACCCAAAGAACGAAGAGCACTAATAAACATCCCGTTTCAATGTGAAAACAAGTTACCGAAGAGAGCTTTCTCTGTCTAGTAGATCACTAAGATTTTGATTTCTCATTCTTATGAATAATTCTAAACGTTGTCTCGGTTTTTATTTCAAAAAAAACGACATTCGGTGATTGGGTCAACAGGAATTTTTCCAATTATTGAAAGGAATAACTGAAAAAGAATTAAACCTTTGCCGCTCAGGTAAAGTCGGTTTTTTAGAGCTCTAAAAGTGTTTTCTATTTCTCTAATGGTGTTGTTAAATTTCACATCACTACTTCATCCTGCACATTAAAAAAAAACTTTAGAATTTAACAATTGAGAGCGGTTTTGCTGCAATCTGGGTTGAGTTCATTGGAGATTAGCAACGGCAGCGATAATATCGAAATTCGTTATTTAATTAAAACTTCTTCGTTATTGCTATCGGTAAATTATCGATTTTATCAGAAGTTACAAGATTCATATGGCCTGACCCTTATTCAACAGGGCAAAATCATTTTTTCTAAATAGAAGTTTTTTATGTAAGGTGATTATCGATGAGCAGGATGAACAACCTTAAGCATATTTACTCAGTTGTAAATAGGACCAACTACTCTGCAATCTTCTAAAATCAATTAATATCTGTCAATTAAGCTATTCTTGCATTACCCCGCAAATAAAGTAGCACGATTTCGTCTTCCTAAATAATAGATATAATCCATAGCATCAAATGTCTTCATCTAAAAATTTTGCTATTACAGGTTTTATAAAAAGAAGTGTCAGGATTAATGTTATAAATATTAAAGTTGTCATTCTATAGATTTATTCGCTTGTAGACCTGTTTAGAATGAAAAGGTTTAATATTATATTAAAAGAAACTTTTACAAATACTTTATTTTACTGTTGACTGATCTTCTCTCCAATTCATTAAACTCTTTAGCTAACAACCACTTGATAAATTTTTTAGTCAATATGTAAAAAGCAATTAAGATTAGTAATAACATTAGAATTTGGATAAACATATGGGACTTTTCGTTTTTTATGAAACGCATATTAGTGATATTTTTTTAAGAAATAGCTGAAGACTGTTCTTAATTATTAATTTTTTTTTCCGGGATAAACAGCTTAGTAAATCTACCTTTTTACAATTAAAAGCACGTGTAATTTTTACGATTATTTTTCTATAACCTTTTCATATTTTACTAAGTACACTAACCATGACTAAAGAAATTTTGACAAACATTTTAGGCCTTGTCGACTGTAGGAAAAACCGCTAAAGATGGAATGTTTTTGTTTGAATGAAAGCCCATAGAAAAGATGTCAAGGCAGCCGTTTGCTCATCATATTAGTATTCTTTTTGTTTCATTCGATTGCCCGTAAATTGATTTGTGAAAGGTGACTAACAAATGTTAGTGGAATACTATTCACACAAGCGCGGGTTTTTACTTGTGATTGTACCGTAAAAGAGCAGGATACCGCTGGTATCCTAATTGTACTAGAGCTATCAAATAAATTTATCTCTAATGCTGTTCTTAATTTTTGCATTGATGTTCATCTCTGCAATCTATACCATACTTTATCTTAATTATTTGACTGCCCTTCAGGAAAAAGAACTCAGAGCTACGGCGATGCTGAGGTTAAAAGAAACTTCACAAGAATTAGCAGGATCTGGTAGTCAGGTTTTAGCAGAAGCTTATTAAATAAATTTAATAATCATATCACCAATATCGAATATGTTTGCAGCTTAGAAGGTCATTTTACACCCCCTATTTTTTCGCTTGAAAATTTTTATAGCTCCTGGCTACAAAAAACAGTTTTAGTGGTACTTAATTTACAATCGATTTGCTTTATTCAAAGCTTGTAGATCCAATTGTATCTTTCTACTTCACAATGATTGACATTCTCAAGGCTGGATAAAAACAACTTTTCTTAAAAAAAGAAATTAAAATAGATTTGGACATAAGCAGAAATATTAATTCTGTAACTATATTCATAAGATGAGACTTTCAGCAATCTGCTTTTCATTAGTATTTCTCTAAGTGCAACAGCACAATTAAAAGTAAGTGACAATTAAACGCTATCTGGTAACTGCTGATAACAACCTTTTTTTGGCTTGGCGATGCAGCATGGGAATTGTTTCATCGTCTTACACATTAAGAGTCAGACACTTATTTGCAGAACCGGGCAAACAAAGGTTTTACTGTAGGTACAGGCCGTAGCATGGCCGACATGGAAGTGCTGCACGATCCGAATGCTTATGGTGAGATACCGCTTGAAAAACGATGACCCGACAAAACCCAGGGAAGCGTATTTTCAGCATGTAGGTTATATTATTAACAACGCTGCTGAACTGGGTTTATATATTTGTTTACTACCCACCTGGGGTGATAAGATTTTTAAAGGTACATGGGGAGCAGGTCCTGAAATAGTTAACGTCGATAATGCAGGGGTTTACGACGGTGGATAAGCAATCGCTATAAGAATAAAAAAAATATTATTTGGATACTTGGTGGCGATCGTAATCCTGATGAAAAAAGGCAATAGCGATATGGCAGGCCATGGCAGCGGGTATAATCGAAGGAGTTGGTGGGCAAGACAAAGCGTTAATGACCTTTCACCCGCAACCTAACAATGTAGAAGATGGCGGTTCTTCCAAATATTTTCAAAATTGACACATGTCTCGATCTGAATATGCATCAAACCGGCCACTGCCGTGAAAATCATATATGGAATCGCATACAGGTTGTGTACAGCAGGGCTCCTTTCAAACCGGTGCAACAACAACTTATGCTAAGCCAAAAGCGTCATGAGGTGTTTGAGCATTGTGAATTGGCGGCTCTCAATTAAATTTTTTCCAGTGTCAACAAGATTTATAAAAGAACATTGCTTTTATACCGACCGTTAAAGCGACCTCGAAAGCTATATGAGGTTAGAGGTGGTAGCTTATCAAAATGCAGGCGCCGCAATCCCTGCCTGTTTTACTGAGCAGACGCAATAGGCAATACTTGCCTGGCAACTACAACAGAATTTGTGCTAAAAAAATACAAATAGCAAGATTATGCTAACCCTACCAATAACGGAATAAATATGATTCTGCTTCGGTATGCTGACGTTTTGTTAAGATATGCAGAAGCTAAGATTGAATTAAACCAGATTGATCCCATCTGTAGTTGATGCAATTAATAAAGTCCGGCAAAGAGCAGATGTTAGTCTCCCGGCCTTGCCTGCTACACTACCCAGGCACAACTGACAGGTGCAGTGCGTAAGGAAAGAACGGTTGAACTGGCTTTTGAACGCCTGAGCACATGGGATATTCGTCGCTGGAAAATTGCAGAATCAGTTATTCCGTGAGTTGTATAGGAGATAACCTATTTAGCCAATGGTCAACAAATATTAAAGTACAATTGTATGAAAAAGTCTTTGATAAAAGCCGCAACTACCTGTGGCCAATTCCACAAAAGGAACGGGAACTTAATCCGAACCTCAAACAAAACTAGGGGTTGGTAAATAAAGAAGTTAAATTCGTTTTTTTTAAATAAACCTGTTTTAAAGTTGAAAAAAATATTAGCATTTGCAATAACAGTTGGATTTACTTTTAATACGTTTCCTGGTTTATCTCAAAAGCAAATAAACAGACCTCCAAATGTTGTAGTGATTTTTATGGACGATATGGGATATGGAGATCCCGCCTGTTACAACGGACTTTTATATCAAACTCCCAATATTGATAAGCTTGCAGCGGAAGGAATGCGTTTTACAAATTTTTATGCTGCACAAGCCGTTTGCAGTGCTTCAAGAGCTGCACTTCTTACAGGTTGTTATCCTAACAGAATTGGCATTTCAGGTGCATTAGCTCCATGGTCTAAAATTGCCTTGAATCCTAAAGAAGAAACTATCGCCTCCATCTTAAAGAATACCGGGTATCGTACCGGCATGGTTGGTAAATGGCATTTAGGTTCAAAAGCGCCTTACCTGCCTTTGCACTATGGTTTCGATGAATATCTGGGCCTCCCTTATTCTAACGATATGTGGCCTGTCGATTATGACGGAAAACCCATAACGGACACTACCAACAGGCGGATAAAATACCCTGTGCTGCCAATGCTCGAAGGAGATAAACCCGTGAGATACATTAAAACATTAGAAGACCAGGGCGAGCTAACATCCATTTATACTAAGCGGGCTACTGAGTTTATAATAAAGAATAAGAGCCGTCCTTTCTTCTTATATCTCGCTCATTCAATGGTTCATGTTCCTATCGCTGCTTCTCCAAAATTTAAAGGCAAGAGTAAACTCGGTTTGTTTGGCGATGTAATGATGGAGGTGGACTGGTCAGTCGGAGAGGTAATGAAATCTTTACGGGAAAATGGCCTTGATAAAAATACCCTTGTTATTTTCACCAGTGATAATGGCCCATGGCTAAATTTTGGTAATCATGCAGGAAATACGGGAGGCTTCCGAGAGGGCAAAGGAGCTAGTTTCGAAGGCGGGCAACGCGAGCCTTGCATTGCCAGATGGCCCGGCAAAATACCTGCAGGTACCATTTGCAATAAAATTTCTTCTACACTCGATTTATTGCCTACCATAGCGAAGCTATGTGGGGCAATTCTACCTTCAAATAAGATAGATGGAGTGAATATTACCTCATTATTATTTAATCAGACGGATGCCAATCCAAGAGACGAATTTGCCTATTACTACAAAACCAATGACCTGGAAGCCATTAGGAAAGGTAAATGGAAATTGGTATTTCCTCATCGTAGCCGCACCTATAAAATATATCTTCCCGGCAAAGATGGATATCCTGCTCCAACCCCTGAGGTGCCGGTAGAATTAGCTTTATATGATTTAAGTTCTGATCCCGGAGAAACACAGGATGTAAAAGCTGACCATGCGGATATTCTTTCTCAGCTTGAAACAGTAGCTGATAAATATCGTGAGGATCTAGGAGATAATTTGACCAAAAGAACCGGTGCAAATGTTCGCAAGCCTGCGATTGTGGAATAACTGTTCCTTACTGCCCATTAAATCAACCTCATTTTAATGAAAAATACTGCTGAGTTATTATTGTTTTTTTCTCTTTTTGTTTATTAGATCGCTGCCAGCGACAATCTAGGCAATAGACGCACACCTAATATTATATATCTATGATGATGATCTTGGATATGGTGAATTAGTTGTTACGGGCAGACAAAGATTAAAACACCTAATCTCGATAAAATGGCGAAAGAGGGCATACGTTTTACACAACACGATACCAGTACACCGGTCTGTGCAATGTAGCAGTATAACATGCCGAGCTCTAACAATAACGCACCTGATAGTTATAACCTGTTAGATGCCCTGGCAGGAAAAACTAAAACAGGCCGCACTCATGTTATTCAGCAATCTTTAAATAACGCCCTTTCTGTTATACAAGATAATTGAAAGTTTATCGAAGCACCGAATGGGCCAAAAACCAGAAAACTACCAATACAGAATTGGGCAATGATCCGAAGCCACAACTGTATGACTCCAAAACGATATTGGCGAAAAAGTAAACGTTGCCGATAAATATCCGGGATTGTGGAAAGGTTGTCTGATTTATTAAAAGATAAAAGGCTCCACGTGAGGTAACCCATGAACGCATTCCTTGGTAAAGTTTACCCCCTACTGCCGGCAAACAGAGGGAGTTGATTTACCATACAGCATTCGATAGCCGTTTACATTGATAGTTTTCAGGCATGGCAGAATTTAGAAGAACAGTGTTCCTTTTTGCACGAGGAGAATGGCAATGAAAGCATCATTTCAAAATGTCGCCCCGCAGAATTTATTATTAATGCTTATTTTAGGACAAATAAATTATCAAGAAGGTTAACTGACAGGTGAAACAGCACACAAGACTGCATTGCTGCGGTTGTTCGAGTGTCTTCCGCAGAATGAACCTTGAACTTGTGTTTGCATTAACTAGTAAAGAAGAAAGTAAACTGAAATTGAAAATTAAATATCAATATCAATATCAATAGTAATAGTAATAGTAATAGTAAAACTTTAAAACCTATGCCCCTATTCATGGATTTGCATGTGAGTCCCACTGGTGATATTCCTATAGAAGAATTGATTAAAAAGCACAAAGCGGACCTTGCGACACAGAATGAGTATGCCGTAAAATTCAAAAGTATGTGGGTCAACAAGGACAA
>JBBPZJ010000351.1:0-5766 GCA_038199395.1 Chitinophagales bacterium | reverse complement strand
GTGGCACTCACTTGTACTAATAGTCCCTGTATTGAGCTTTTTACCTCATCATTCGCAAAAGCGAGAAAGGCTCTTCCTTCTACACATGAACTTTTAAGGGGTAAACATCATTTCATAATTTCTTAAAAAGCCTCAAAGAGGCAAGATGTCAGTAGAATAGAGATTATCACGCTTCATAAGTTCCTTAGGAGCATTAAGTCATTTTCACGTTTACCCAATTATCAATCACATTTCGCCCCGCCGGGCTTGTTGCTTTTCTAATTTCATGTTTCTACCAATATTAGGCTCCCATGGAGCCATGTTCTTATTTGTAAAAAAGAAATTCGGAAACACTGCGAAGCAGCGTTTGAAACTAGTCACGCCAGGGAGTCCTTGCAAGAACAAGCATATAAACCGGGCGGCTTGAGTTATAAAATAGATTAGATAAACTTTTAAATAAATAATCAAAAATTAATTTGGCAGTCTACGAACAATTCGTAATTTTACTAAAACATCGTACTTGGAAAAATTAACGCAGCAGGAAGAAGAGCTTATGCAGGTAATCTGGAATTTACAGGAAGGGAATGTAAAAGCCTTTCTTGACCAGATGCCTGACCCCAAACCTCCTTATACTACGCTTGCATCTACCATCAAAAATCTTGAGAAGAAAGGATTTGTTGCGAGTCGTTTGGTCGGTAACACTTACCTGTATAAAGCAGCCATCCAATCGGAAGAATATAAGCAACAATTTATGCAGGGTTTTGTACAGAACTATTTTAATAATTCATATAAAGAAATGGTGAACTTCTTTGTATCGCAGAAAAAGCTGAAATCAAAAGAACTAAAAGAAATTATTGCACTTATTGAAGAAAAAAATAAATAAACGATTATGCCTGTTTACTTTGAATACGCACTAAAAGTCTCCATTAGCCTGGCAGTAGTTTTTCTCTTTTATGTATTACTACTGAAAAAAATTACCTGGTATAGATGGAATCGCTATTTCTTACTATTATTTTCTCTCGTGTCATTTATTGTTCCGTTTATTAACGTTCATCTATTTGTACAGGCGCAGGAAAAAAACGCAGTTTCCTTTGTCAATGCAATTCCATCAATTCATTCATTTGAGGTAACAGGAGAAAATATTAATTCCGGGATGGTTCTGTATTGGCAAATTCTTACTGTTGCATTTCTTATCGTGTCTTTTGCGCTTGTTGTTCGCTTACTAATCCAGCTTTTGTCAATCAGAAAAATCAAATCAAAAGCAACGCTTTTAATTACTGCTGAAGAAAACATTTATGAGGTTTCTCAACAAATACTACCATTTACATTTTTTGACAACATCTTTATAAACGCCGATAATTACACAGAGAAAGAACTGCAGGATATCATCGAACATGAACGGGTGCATGTGCGTGAAAAGCATTCAATAGATATGCTTATTTCTGAAATCATTTGTATACTCAACTGGTACAACCCTTTTGCATGGATGATAAAAAATGCAATCAGGGAAAACCTGGAATTTATAGCGGACGATGCAGTGGTTAGAAAAGGCATTGACAAAAAACAGTACCAATATCTTCTTTTAAAAGTAACCGGAAGTCTTCCTTGTTCTATTGCCAGCAGTTTCAAATTCTCAACATTAAAAAGCCGGATTATTATGATGAACAAGAAAAAAACTTCCGCTTTTCATTTGCTGAAATTCGTGTTGCTGGTTCCAATAATTGCTTTGGTGTTACTTGCTTTTAGAAACAGGAAAGAAGGGTACCAAGCTGGCTCTGCGAATGTAAAAGCGACGGTAGGAGAAACTTATACCTTAAGTACGCTTACTTACTCTATTCCTGATGAAAAAGTAAAATCAATAGTTCTAAATGAGAAGGATAAGTCTTTACTAAAGCCCGGAGATATTTTGAGTCTTGCCCTGATTCATGATGAAAAAGACAGATTGAAAAATCTCTTAGAAAAAAATGGTTACGGTAATCTCAAAACCAATGCTATAAGGTTTATGATAGACACAGCGTCTGTAAGCAATAGTTTTTCTGTAGAGATTAAGATAAGTCTTGACAATGCAATCGCCCTCTCAAATAAAAAACAATTTGGGCTGATCAAAGGGGAATGCATTACTTCTCAATATAAGCCTCCGTTTTTATCTGTTTCTACCTATGCAAACCCAACTGCACAGCTTAGTCTATATCGCATGATGGGCTAGGTCGGTACCTGCAGCAGTAACAGAAAGATACACGTGAAATTAAACCTGTTTAAGGTAGTTATACATCTATGCCCGATGGAAATCTTGCACTGTTTACCTAATCAATTCTTCTTAAAAACTCTCTTGAAATGATTTTATAAATCAGTATCAAATCTTATTGCTGGTTCATTCCAATTTAAGTCGTGGTGTACCACGACAGGGAATTTTATTGTCAAAAAAATCATGAGTAATACAATGAATTTTAATCGCATTAATAACATCACAGGATGGATCGTTTGTATGATTGCCTGTACTGTTTACCTGTTAACAACAGAGGCTGGTGGGAGCTTGTGGGACTGTGGCGAGTTTGTAAGTTCAGCCTATAAATTACAAGTACCTCATCCTCCCGGAGCGCCGCTATTTGTGTTGTTGGGGCGCTTCTTTATTATCCTCTTTGGCAACAATCCAAACACTGCCGCAAAAGCGGTAAATGCGATGAGCGCGTTAATGAGTGGACTAACGATTCTTTTCCTTTTTTGGACAATCACGCACTTTGCGAAAAAGATAGTACAGCAAGGAACGCAGGCTTTAGAGAATAGCCAGGTTGTTGCTGTTATGGGTGCAGGCATAGTAGGTGCGTTGGCTTACACATTCAGCGATTCATTCTGGTTCTCCGCGGTTGAAGGCGAAGTTTATGCTTTAAGCTCAGTCTTTACTGCCATTGTGTTTTGGGCAATACTAAAATGGGAACACGCTGTTGATAATGAAACACAAACGGGTATCAACGCAGATCGTTGGATTATCTTCCTCTCGTTTATGATAGGGCTTTCAATTGGTGTGCATTTATTAAACCTGTTAACCATTCCCGCGATTGTATTGGTGTATTATTATAAGCGATATATCGCGACAACAAAAGGTGCCATCATTGCTTTCATTATTGGTTGCATTATTACAGGAATTGTTCAAAAAGTTGTTATTCAATTCACTGTTAACTGGGCTGGTTCTTTCGATATCTTTTTTGTAAATAATTTAGGCTTACCGTTTTTTAGCGGCTTTATTGCTTTTTTTGTCGTGCTCGCAATTGCCATTACTTACGGATTGAAATGGGCAGGTAAGAAAAAATACGCTTTCCTGCGTTTGGGGCTTTGGTCATTTATATTCATGCTGATGGGTTATAGCACCTACATCACTACTATGATCCGCAGCAATGCAGACCCTGCTGTGGATATGTACAACGTAGATAACCCCCTGAGTTTGCAGGGTTACCTGAGCCGTGAGCAATATGGGGATTTTCCATTATTGTACGGACAAAAGTTTACCGCAGACCCAATAGACTATAAAGAAACGTCGACAAAATACACTAAAACAAAATATAAGTATGCCGAGAATGGAAAGGACGGTCATTATGTATATGACGACAACCAGATGATGCTGTTTCCAAGAGTGTGGGATGCAAGCAACGACCAGAATCACCGCGACTATTATGCGCAGTTTTTAAATATTGGTAAGAATGCAGATGGCACTTACGAGCGAGACCCAGACTTTGCAGACAACATCAAATTCTTTCTTGGCTATCAAACCTACTGGATGTATTTCCGATATTTTATGTGGAACTTTTCAGGAAGGCAAAATGATGTTCAGGGAATGTTTCCGGGAAATGTGAGAGATGGAAACTGGATTACCGGTATTCCTTTTATTGACAACATCATGTACGGCGATCAAAACCTGATGCCCGACAGCAGTAAAAACAATAAAGCCCATAACAGGTTGTTTTTGCTTCCTTTTTTGCTGGGTATTGCAGGCTTAATTTATCAGTATAAAAACTCAGGTAAAGATTTTAACATTGTACTTATTCTTTTCTTTTTCACAGGCTTTGCTGTAGTCATTTATCTTAATCAGCCAGGCTTCCAGCCGAGGGAACGTGACTATGCTTATGTTGGTTCATTTTACGCATTTGCTATTTGGATAGGCTTAGGTGTTTTACCTGTTGCTGCCGGGCTTGCAAAGAAAGTCAATCGTACGATTGCCACTAATCTCGCAACCATTCTTTGCCTGCTAGCTGTACCCGTATGGATGGGTGCACAAGAGTGGGATGACCACGACCGCAGCAAGAAGCAACTGGCCAGGGACTCCGCCAAAGACTATCTTGAAAGCTGTGCACCTAATGCTATTCTTTTTACCGCCGGAGATAATGACACCTACCCCTTATGGTATGCCCAGGAAGTTGAAGGTATTCGTCCTGATATACGGGTAATGATTAATCCATTGCTGGGAACCGATTGGTACATCAATCAAATGAGGTATAAGATAAACCAAAGTGATCCTGTTGACTTGATATGGTCACCCGATCAGATACAAGGCCGAAAAAGAGATTATGTGCGTTACCGGCAAATACCCGGAGTAAGTGATAAGCAGTATTTCGATCTGTACGACCTCTTGAAAAATTATATAGGCAGCGACGATCAAAGCAAGATGATGCCGGCAGGAAATAACGAGATGATTAATAGCTTTCCTGTTCATAAAATGTCTATACCCGTTGAAATAAACCTGGTAAAGCAAAACAGGACAGTGAATGCAAAAGATAGTGTGGTAAACGAGGTACGATTTGATATTCCTAAAGATATTTTGATGAAAAATGACTTAGCTGTACTAAACGTGATTGCTGCTAATAAATGGAAACGTCCAATTTATTTTACGACATTGTTTGATGACCTCGGTTTTGGAAGATACCTGAGAAAAGATGGGCTTGCCTATCGATTCGTTCCCGTAGAAGGAGACAACATTAATACTGACTGGATGGCTGATAAACTGATGAACAAATTCGGAGCCGGTAATGCCCATATTCGCGACGTTTATTTTGATGAACCCAACCGCCGCCAGCTAATCAGTATTCGTGTAGCTTATGCAGAACTTGCTTTTGACCTCGCAGCAAAAGGCAGGAAAGAAGAAGCAAGAAAAATTCTGCAAAAAGCAGATAAGATGATGCCCGAATACAACTTTCCCTACGGGCACATCAGCTCAGGAAATATGCATAACAGGAGTTCTTTGACATTTTTAGAAGCCTGCTATCGCGCAGATGCAAAAGACCTGGTTGCAAAAGTTAGTAATTCAGTAAAAACTGATCTCAGCCAGCAAATACGCTTTTATAATTCTCTTGAAGGAAATAAAGCAGAAGCAATGGCGATGGAAAAGAACATGGCAGAGAATCTTTTGGGCGCGATGGGAAAGATGGAGATGATGTATGGACGGAGTTTGAAGGATGAAAATGAGGGTAGGCAAATGGATGCAAAGTGACTTTGCTTTTTAGTTCCTGGCTTTTGTCCTGCCATTAAGCATTGTTGCGTCGCAGTGTGTCACGAGAAGCATGTTGTAGGAGAATGCTTCGTAATTGTATAAATGATGGCAGTTGGCCTGCCGTACACGCCTGACAGCAGGAGTGTACAAACCGCCCCAAGGTGCTTTGTTCAAAAGATGCGGTATTGAGCGTTGGGGTTAAAAGGTGTCGTGAAGGCATCAGGTGAGTGTAATGGAGTTGAATGCAAATGAACCATTGAAGATGTGTCGAAATCAACAAAGTCGAGAGCCAAACTGCTGATAATGCG
>JBBPZJ010000350.1:0-7901 GCA_038199395.1 Chitinophagales bacterium | reverse complement strand
TGGGCTTTTTGCATCCTCAACATGCCGGATTAATAAATGAGTTAGGCGTCGAATTAGATGAAAGAGGAAATGTAAAGGCAAATGAAAAATTATATCAAACAAATATTCAAAAAGTTTTCTCTGCAGGCGATATGAGACGTGGGCAATCATTAGTGGTTTGGGCGATTGCAGAGGGGCGAGAATGTGCGGCAAATGTTGATCAATACCTCGTCGGCTCATAACTTAACGACTTATTAAAATAAATTAAATATAAAAAGGAGTAGCTAAAAACTACTCCTTTTTATATTTAAACAGCTCTATTTCCTTAATAGGAAATTTCAAATAAAAAACTGGCTTATCCATTAAATCTAAAAATATGTGATTTAATTTTTGACTTTTATTTCAAATATTATTGGTTGATGGGCTACAATTACATTTTTTTACATTATTTTACAGAATAAATGATGTATTTGAAATCTATTCACCAAAAAAAATGTAGTTTATTTATGAAATCAGACGTATTAAAAAAAATTGCACCTTTTGTTCTTTTGTCCCTTATTGCAATCGGGGCAATTTTTATTCCTTCTCTGCCTAGTTTCGATGACGCAGGCAAATACAATAGTGCAGACATTGCGTGGATTATTGTTGCTACGTGTTTAGTCTTTATTATGACTCCTGCATTGGCTTTTTTCTACGGAGGAATGGTTCATAGAAAAAATGTATTATCTACCATGATGAAGAGTATCGCTGCTGCAGGAGTGGTAAGCATTTTATGGGTGGTGGTAGGTTTTAGCCTTTGTTTTGGAGATACCGTTGGCGGTTTTATCGGTAATCCTACAACATTTATGTTCTTTAAAGGTGTTGCTTCAGGTGCTCCCTGGTCACTAGCTCCAACAATTCCTTTCCTGCTATTTTCGCTGTTTCAGTTAATGTTTGCCATTATTACCCCCGGTTTAGTGGTAGGTGCTGTTGCCGAAAGAATAAAATTTACTTCTTACATTTTATTTATTGCTCTTTTTAGTCTGTTGGTCTATGCCCCTATAGCGCACTGGACATGGCATCCCGAAGGGTTCCTTTTCAAAATGGGTGTTCTTGACTTTGCCGGTGGAACTGTTGTTCATATTTCTGCTGGTTGTGCTGCATTAGCAGGTGCTCTGGTTTTAAAACGCCGCCAGGTGCATTTAGACCACAAAGAAATTCCGCCAGCTAACATTCCTTACGTTTTAATCGGAACAGGTTTGCTTTGGTTTGGCTGGTTTGGTTTCAACGCCGGTTCGGCACTAGGCGCAAACGCTCTTGCTGTTTCTGCTTTTGCAACTACTAATACTGCAGCCGCAGCCGCCGGACTATCATGGATGTTCTTTGATGCGCTTCGCGGAAAAAAACCTTCTGTACTAGGTTTCTGCATCGGTGCTGTAGTAGGCCTTGTGGCTATCACCCCTGCAGCAGGTTTTGTTGCCATTCCACAAAGTATTTTTATTGGTTTCTTAGCAGCTATAATTTCAAATGTCGCTGTTTATTATAAGCAAAAATCAAGGCTCGACGATACTTTAGATGTTTTTCCTTGCCACGGTATCGGGGGAATGGTTGGAATGGTAATGACAGGTATTTTTGCTACAACTACTGTTAATAGTGCCGGTGCCAATGGCCTATTGTATGGCAACGGAGCCTTTTTGCTTACACAATTAAAAGCATTGGTAATTGTTGTTTCTTATAGCTTCATTGTCTCTTATGGTATTTTCAAATTCATCAATTTTATTTTACCTCTACGGGTTAGTTCAGAAGAAGAGGAATTAGGTCTTGATGCCAGTCAGCATGACGAAAAATACATGCAAGGTACTTTACTTGTTCACGATAATGGCGTACTGAAGGAGGAGATGGTTCAGGAATAATTAAGATTTTAAAATGATTTTTTACCGTCGGCGATAAATAAGATTTGCCGGCTACGAACATGCAACTTAACTGCTGCACAATTCAAATCGAACAAATAAGGTACGGCTTTATTAAAAACTTCGCCAAAAGCTTTTGAGCCGTACCCTTCTTTAATTTCTAAAACCAAAACAATGATACGAAAATTTCTGTTCACAGGGCTTGCTATGGCCTCGATTTCCGCTACATATTCACAAGACTCAGCGAGTACCTCTGCTTTTAAATGGTCTGCCTCAATAGATGGGTATTACCGCTACAATTTTAATGAGCCTAAAAATCCGCCCTACAATAATTTTACAAGCTTTACCAATTCTCAAAATTCTTTCGAACTCGGCATGGCTTCAATAAAAGCTGAGCACACAGTAGGAAAAGTAGGATTTGTAGTTGACCTTGGTTTTGGAAGGAGGGCCGAAGAATTTTCTTACAATGATAGCAAAACCCTACAGGCGGTTAAGCAGGCTTATGTTACCTATTCCCCCTCTTCTCATGTAAAATTTACTATGGGTAAATGGGCAACACATATCGGCTACGAACTGGTTGATGCGGCGGCTAATAGAAACTATAGCATGTCTTATATGTTTACGAATGGTCCTTTTTTTCATACCGGCCTCAGAACTGATTTTACTTTTGGTAAAACTGGTTTTATGATTGGGCTAGCCAATCCTGCCGATTACACAACTACAACATCTACTACTAAAACATTTATAGCTCAGATTGGTACTGGTACTAAAGATGATAAACTGAAGGCATACCTTAATTATCAAGGTTATTCAGGTGCTAAACGTGCTACCCCTGAAGCATCAAATTTAAGTCAGTTTGATCTGGTTGTAACAGGAACGGTTAGCTCTAAGTTTAGCATAGGTTACAATGGAACAGTTCAAACGGTAAAGGACCTCGACGCTAAACAGAACAAAAAGTGGTGGGGTTCAGCTATATACCTTAATTATGACCCTACCTCGGTTTTTGGTTTGACCTGGAGAAATGAATATTTCGGAGATGAAAAATATGGACTGAAAACTGCAGGTGGTGGAAGCAATATTTTTGCCTCTACGCTTTCTGCCAACATTAGAATGAACAATTTTAGGATTATTCCAGAGTTTAGGATAGATAATGCTTCTAAAAATATTTTTACTAAAAGTAACGGAGCACCTGCCAAAGGAACAGTTACAGGATTGTTAGCGGTGGTGTACAGTTTTTAGCCGGTAACATTTTGTATTAGAGGCTTTTCGTTTGGTGCTATAGCACCTTTTACTCTATAAATAATTGACAGAAAAAAGTTAGACGGTAATATTATGAAAAAAAGTATTAGCTTAATCCCGTTCATTTTGCTCGCAGCTTTTGCCGTTATTTCAATCTTTACGCCTCTTTTTGTTGATTTTGACGGAGCTGCTGTTTATAATTATGCCGATATTTCATGGCTGCTTATTGCTTCGGCACTTGTATTACTAATGACACCCGGGCTTTCCTTCTTTTATGGAGGGATGGTATCTAAAAAGAATGTCATTTCTACCATGCTGCAAAGCTTTATTGCCACCGGCCTCATAAGTGCTTTATGGATTGTATTTGGTTTTAGTCTTGCTTTTGGTAAATCAATCCACGGAATTATTGGCGATCCTACAGAATTCTTTTTTACGAAAGGAATTAATTCTCATGCGCCGTGGAGTCTTGCGCCTACTATTCCTATCTTACTATTTGCATTATTTCAAATGAAATTTGCAATAATTACTCCGGCGCTGGTAGTGGGTGCTACTGCTGAGCGCATCAGGTTTACTTCTTACGTCTTATTTATGCTGCTTTTTAGCATTTTTATCTATGCTCCTTTAGCACATTGGACGTGGCATCCCGACGGTATCCTATTTAAAATGGGAGTATTGGATTTCGCCGGTGGTACTGTGGTTCATATTTCAGCCGGCTGCGCAGCGCTGGCGGGAGCTATTGTACTCAAAAGACGGGGAGTGCATGTCAGAAAAGAAGAAACAAAGCCAGCAAGGGTTCCTTACGTATTATTAGGAACAGGATTGTTATGGTTTGGCTGGTTTGGTTTTAATGCAGGCTCTGCAATGGCGGCCAACGCTCTTGCGGTCAGCGCATTTGCAACTACTAACACAGCTTCGGCAGTAGCAGGCTTAACCTGGATTTTTTTTGATGCGTTAAGAGGACGGAAGCCTTCCGCTCTTGGATTTTGTATAGGAGCCGTGGTTGGATTAGTTGCTGTTACACCTGCTGCCGGTTTTATTGGGGTGCCTCAAAGTTTTTTTGTAGGCTTTGTCGCCGCAATCTGCTCTAACCTCGCAGTTTATTGGAAAGGGAAAACGACAATAGACGATACCCTTGATGTGTTCCCCTGCCATGGAATTGGGGGTATAGTGGGAATGATACTTACCGGAGTATTTGCAAGCAAGAAAATTAACGCTGCCGGTAATGACGGTCTTCTATATGGTGGAACCGATTTTTTTCTGCATCAGTTATTAGGCTGCTTAATAGTTGTTGTTTTTGCCACAGTGATGGGTTTTATTTTATTTAAAGTTGTTGATTTAATTCATCCTATGAGAGTAACAGAGCTGGAAGAGCAAACAGGGCTTGATATCACTCAGCATGATGAGTCTTTATAATTATCTGAGGGTAAGAATAGAATGCATTATTTATAACCTATGGATTGAATATACGAGCATTATTTATCAAAGCTTTTAAAAAAAGAGGCCTTCAGAAAACCAGGCCCAAAAATTCATCTTAAAAGTTGCAGCGTGGACGTTTTACGTTATTTGTGAATCGCTTTAATTTCTGTAATACTCAGTGATGCTATTTTAATTGTGATTTTTATGCTTTTCCTGCGCAAAAAAGGACTCTTCGCCTTATAAGCTTAATTGAATGTTATGCTTAAATGCTTTGTATGCTGCCTGGCTAAGGGTCTGCTGCTTATACGCTTTATCTTCCAAGATGATAAAGTTGTCCATTTGCTTGCACCAAGAAAATATTTGCGCATGAGCACACGCCGTGTGTGATTACCAGACAGCCCTTGTCAGTTTCGATTGGTCAACCGCCGCTCCCAGGACTATTTTGGCGGCTGCAATACTTTCGCCTCTTCCCACACAAAAATGGCCTCGGAGAACATAATGTAATTATTAATATTGTCTATGAGTGAAAGCAACGCATATTGACCATTGATCTTTCGGGGAAATAATGCGAGGTTTTTGTTGAATGTGGCTTTGCCATGAAGGGCGGCAATTTTAAAATGACAAAAAATCGGTGGTGATAATTAACTGCGGTAAAATGAAAGAACCATCATAGGCAGTGTAAGCAGCAATGTAGGTAAAAGAGAATCATCTTCTGTAAACTTTACAAACCTTCCATCTTCTATTCCATTTTTCTGTGTTACGGCTACAGGAAAAATAACACGTTGTGACAATAGTACATCAGAAGGAAAATGAAACTCATAACTGGTATTTACCATGCTGAGAATCTCGTACTGAATTTTCTTTTTTTCACCTACTGATTCTACGGTAATCAAAGCATTTTTTAAAGCCAACTCTATTTCTTTATAAGAAAACTCGTCGCTAAAGTGGTTTAAAATATTTATGCAAATATCTTCCCGGCAGCACTATTTGTGATAAAGATTCTCTACGAAAGCCTTTTTGTTATCTAGCTTTTGCTGGGTAACCTGTCCTTCGCTAATGAATTTTCCTGATGGTTCTACGTGAACGAGCGCGTTTTCATCCAGCAAGCCTTGTTCGAACGAATATCGGCCCGTATTAAAAAATCTGGGAAATACTTTTTTATAGTCAGGATCGAGCCTTACGTTGGCCCTTGTAACAGATACTGGCATTTTTTTTTACGTAATTATTGATGGTATGTAAATAACACCTCCAATAGCATTAGTAAAAATTATAGTCATGGAATCTTATTTTATGTGACAATAGTAAAATCGTCTAATATAATCCGGATTTAAAGAACGACCTTTAGAGAGCAATGCCATCAATTTCCTGTCTGCAATTACGAATTACCCCTTTCATCAACAAACATTCGCCATGATAATCATTGAAGATTTTAATATAGACGAAGCAACTATAAACAAAATAGGTTTACGGCTATCGGAGGAAGCTATTAATGCGCAGGCTGCACCTAATGCAAGAGTATTTGAATACCCTCATTTAGATAAGGTATTTGTTATGGAAAGTGATTTGTATGGTAACGCAATGCCTAAAGGTTCCTGTTTCCTGGCTTTCTACGGCCATCATGGATTAATAGGAAAACATTTGAAAGTTGACGTTCTTAAGAATTCGACCGTAGAGGATATTAGGAATATGGTTGAAAGTAATATCGAAGGGTAAAGAAAATATTAGCCAAAGACTCTACAAGCAAAGTTATTAGAATTACAAATCATTTGAGTTGGATGTATAAAAAATCAATAAGCATGGGGACTTTTTCAGTCCCCATGCTTATTGATTTTTTAGGTTTAGCCAACAATAGCATTTAAGGCTCTTCAACAACTTCCATTGCTTCTTCTATTGCGACACTACCCAATACCTCTAAAGCCTGAAGTATAAGTTTACATTTTAACTTTTTCGTTCAACCTTGCACCTTCTTTAATGCCCTGATCAGTTATTGTGTAAGTGCAGGGTGAAACACCATCGAGGGTATTAATATCACCGCTTTCTACCAATTCTTCCAGTAAAAAATTAAGGTGAGCCATATCGGGTGTCATACCCAGATTTTCCTTTTTGGCTATATCTGCAATGGTGAGCGTTTCGTGCCTGATAAGGGAATTTAGAAGTACTGTTCTGTTAATGTCTGACATTTTTATTGTTTTAGATTGTTTGTTCTTTATATGTTTCCCGAAGGTTCGATGATTCTATTACCGAATATACCTTTTTGTTCTTCATATAAGTATCGTAAGTCTTTAATAAATACTTATCATTATCTAACGTGCTAATAATTATAATATTATTTATCCTGTTCAAACAGATGTTTGGCAAATATGCACCCATGACTGAATGCTCTCTTTTCGTTTTCAAACAAAGATTTAGATGGAGTATCATGAAAGTAAATACTGTAGTTGTTTGGAAAAAGAAACTTCACTCTGCCTAAAGAATTACTGCCTCCCGGCTTTTGACGAATATCCGGCAAACCATTGCTGGTGCCTGTTTGTTCCATGTTCTTATCAGCAAGATAATTTGCGTTCTTTCTTATGCCAGGAAGTATCTCTTGTCTTACGATGTTAGGAGGTATGTTCCAGTAAGGACTAAAAACGATATACTGTAGCAGTTTATTAAAAACAACGGTTTTGTGTGCAGCAGTACCTACTACAATATCCATTTCAAACACTTTTTTTGAACGCTCAAAAACATGCACTTTAAAGTCTGGAATATTTGCGACAATCCTGTTTCCTTCAGGTTCTTTTGGCATCCATCGCATTCGCTCCATGTTAACCAGCATTTGCTCAATCCTTTCTTTAACAGGTACATTTAACTCTGTTATGAATGCTGCAGTAATCATTCCGTCCACTTTTAATCCATGTCGCTTTTGTGCTTGCTTTATTGCCTGCTGAAACTGACTAGTAAAACTTTCAGATGTATCATCACCGGCTGCTGTAAGCCTTTGTTTTAGTTGCTTAATTACAACTGAAGTATCGCCGGGCTGGTATGACTTTTTGTTTCGAGATGAAATGGCTTGCCATCCTCCCCGTTTATTAATATCAGAATAACGTTTTAGCTCCTTATTCATCAGCTTATATTGCTGGTTAACCGGTTCCCATCGTTCTGAATTTTTACCTTTGTTTCCCAAAGTATAGGGAAGGCTATGCCATCATAGCAAACACTCAGCATAAATATGTTGATGTCCGTTTTTCCAAATTGCCAGTTTGTTCGGTCAATACTCATAGTGAGATTGGTTTTGCAGGGCAATAAGGAAAACAAAATAGCGGCTATCTTATCGCTGCCTATATCAAATTCAGCAAAAAAACGCTGAATGCGACGTAAACAAGAACTTATCTGAGC